>NZ_NOIW01000049.1:0-39799 GCF_002708645.1 Sphingobium sp. IP1 | reverse complement strand
GCCCTTCGGTGAGCGTTGGACCTGTCCACGCCGGCCTAGCCCCGCTTCCCCTTGCCCTCGATCAGCACCGCCTGCTGCCAGCGGCTCGGCGCCTTGTCGGTGCGGTGGATGCAGCCGGCCCAGCAGCAAGGGCGCTTCTTGCCCTCCTGCAATTCCTCGACAGTGCGTGCAATGCGCCGCGCGCGGGTCGCGGCCTGCTTGGCATCCTCGACCCAGCAGATGAACTCGTTGCGGCCAAGCGGCGTCAGCCCCTGCCACAGCGCGAAGATGCCGGCGTCAGCCCGGATCGCCGCCTGCATGTCATCGGCCGCCTCATGCACTATGCCCTGAAGGAAATCGTCCGCCATCCAGCCTCTCCGATCATTGCGATGCGCAGGCTAGGCGGAAAAGGCCGGCTCCGCCAGCGCCAGACCATGCGCCCGGATCGCGCCGGGCCAGCCTTCCGCCGCCGCCTCGAACGCCGCCTTGTCCTTGGCATAAAGCGCGCGGATCGCCGCTTCATAGCCGGGCCGATCGCCCGCCATCGCGGTCAGGAAATGATAGGCCGCGTCCATCGCCGCGCGGGGCGATGGCTTGTCCGCGCTCGCCTTCACCGCATCCTCCACCAGTTGCCGCAACGTGGCGGAGGCGCCGCGCGGCTGCGCCGCCAGCCAGTCCCAATGGCGCGGCAGCAGGGTGATCTCGCGCGCCTGCACCCCCATCTTGGGTCGCCCCCGCCCCCGCGGCGCCGCATCGACCTGCAGGTCGATATCCACCTGCCGTCCGGTGCGATCGTCGAACAGCAGGATATTCTGCGCGTCATCCCCCATGGCACGCAGCGCCGCGCGCACCTCGTCCTCGTCGCCGGTCGCGATCCAATAGTCGCCCGAAAAGGCCGTCAATGTGCGGTCCATGCCGAATCTCCTTCGGCACGGTATTTATTACCCGGATATAATATAGTCAATAATATCCGGATTAAATTCAGATATCGCGCAGCTCGACCCAGGTCGGCGCATGATCGCTCGCCTTTTCCCGGCCGCGAAACGCCTTGTCGACCTGGGCGTCGACCAGCCGGTCGGCCGCCGCCGGGCTCAGCAGCAGATGGTCGATGCGGAAGCCCGCGTCGCGCGGCCAGGCACCGGCCTGATAGTCCCAATAGGTCCACACCCCACCGGCCGGATGGCGGGTCAGGATCGAATCGGTCCAGCCATCGCCCAGCAGCCGGCGATAGGCCTCCCGGCTTTCGGGCTGCATCAGCGCATCGTCCGCCATCGCCTTGGGCGAATAGATGTCCACGTCGCGCGGGATGACATTATAGTCGCCAGCCAGGATGGCGGGTACTTCCTCCGCCCAGATTTCCGCCGCCCGTTCCCGCAGCCGCTTCATCCAGCGCAGCTTGTAATCGAATTTCGGCCCCGGCTGGGGATTGCCGTTGGGCAGGTAGATGCTGGCGACCCGCACCCCCTTCACATCGGCTTCCAGATAGCGGCTCTGCTCGTCCTCGGGCTCGCCGTCCAGCCCCCGGCGCACCTCCACCGGCTGGTCGCCGCGCGCCAGGATGGCCACGCCGTTAAAGCCCTTCTGCCCATGCCAGATCACGCCATAGCCGGCATCCTCGATATCCTTGACCGGAAAGGTCTCGTCGGACGTCTTGATTTCCTGCAGGCAGGCAATGTCGGGCCGGGTCTCGTCCAGCCATTCCAGCAGGCGCGGCAGCCGCGCCTTGATGCCGTTGATGTTGAAGGTGGCGATACGCATAATGGACCTGTCTCTTTCGCTGTCCACTTCCCTTTAGAGAAGTGGGCTGCGTCTACAAGCCAATGCGCCGATCAGACCGAGAAGCTGGTGCCGCAGCCGCAACCGGCGGTCGCGTTGGGATTGGTCACCTTGAACGCCGCGCCGCCCAGGTCCGACACGAAATCGACCGCGGAGCCGCGCACCAGGTCCAGGCTGACATCGTCTACCACCAGCGTCACGCCATCGCGCTCCACCGCCAGATCCTCGGCCTCCACCTGCTCGGCCAGACCAAAGCGATATTGAAAGCCCGAACAGCCGCCGCCTTCCACGGCCAGCCGCAATATGGCGGGCTTGCCCTGCTTGGCGGCGATCGCCGCGACGCGCGCGGCAGCGGAGGGGGTGAGGTCAATATCGGCCATGGCGCCTAGATAGGATCAAGCAAAAGCCCCGGCAACCCATGGGCACCGGGGCTTTGGAAAAGTCGGGATCAAAAGCGGTCGATCAGTCGACGGCCTTTTCGTCCGCCTTGGTCGGGCCGCCCATGGCGACCGGCGGCTTGGTGTTCATCGCGATCAGATAATCGGGACCGGCGACGAACGGGATCGGGTTGATCGCCGCGCCATCGACGCGGACTTCATAATGGAGGTGGCTGCCGGTCGAACGGCCGGTCGACCCCATCAGGCCGATCACCTGGCCGCGATGGACATAGGAGTTGGGCGCAACCAGCAGCTTCGACATATGGCCGTAGCGGGTTTCCATGCCATTGCCGTGCGAGATCTGGACCAGGTTGCCATAACCGCTGGCCCAGCCGGCGCGGCTGATGATGCCGTCGGCGGTCGCGTGGATCGGGGTGCCGATGGGCCCTGGAATATCAATGCCCTTGTGCATGCGGGCGCTGCGGTTGAACGGGTCGGAACGCACGCCGAAGTTCGAGGTCAGCGACAGCTTCTCGACCGGGCGGCCCGAGGGGATATAGGCCGCGGTCTTGGCGTTGCCGTCCATGCGCTGCAGGCTGGAAAAGATGTTGGAGAAGCCGACATCGGCCGGGCCGAGCGCGCTGGTGTTGATTTCCGAGGCGTCGCCATATGGATCATCTTCATCCTTGGCGTTGGCCGGGGCTGCGGCGCACATCACGCCTACCATGCCGACCATCCCGAAAATCTTGGCCGTCTTGCTGGCCGATTGGAACCAACGCGCACCAAGCGCATTCACAGTACGAAGAATCAACATGCCGACCCCGACTTATGCCCGCGAAGGCTTTTGCCTCTCGTGGGTTCCCCATGTTCAATAAAATGGCGACCTAGATCGCCCCCGCTGGATGCAGACTGCAAATCGCCGCTCAGCTTGCAAGCGCGTCGTAGAAATCCCGCGTCAAACCGGCCTGCCGACGCGCCGAGTCGTTGAACGGTGGCTTAACGCTTCCCCGAAAATGGCGTTTCACAAGGATTTGGTAATGTTTGACGGGGTCTAGCCCCAATCGGTTCGTCGCCTGGTTGAACCATGTCGTCCCCGCCGACACATGGCGAATCTCATCCGTCATAATCCGCTGCAACATCTTTGCGGATATATGGTCGCCCACCCCCTCGAACCGCGCGATCGTGGACGGCGTGATGTCCAGCGCGCGGGCCTCCAGCACCATCGGCACCACGGCCAGCCGCGCCAGCGCATCACCCGCCGTCTCGCTCGCCGCCTGCCACAGCCCGTCATGCGCGGGCAACGCGCCATAATGGCTGCCCAGCTGCCGCAACCGTCGGTCGAGCAGCGCGAAATGCATCGCCTCGTCCGCGCCGACCCGCATCCATTCGTCGGTGAAGCCCGCCGGAAATTCGCCGCCGAAGCGCCCGATCAGGTCGAACGCCAGGTCGATCGCGACGAACTCGATATGCGCCAGCGCGTGCAGCATCGCGATCCGCCCGCGATCCGTGCCCATCTTGCTGCGCCTGGGCATTTGCCCCGGCGGCAGCAGTTCGGGCGTATCGGGCCGGGCCGGCCGATCGGGCATCACCGCGTCGAACCGATGCGCCAGCCGGCCCAGCCGCCAGGCTCGCGCCACCGCCCGCGCCGCCATCAGCTTGGCGGTCGGGTCGGCGATTTGGAGCACATGGGCGCACCCCGCGCCCACGGAATCGATAGCAGGTGGCAGGGTCAAAGCGCCTTCGCCGCCTCCAGCACTTCGGCGGCATGGCCCTTGACCTTCACCTTGGGCCAGACCCGCACGACCTTGCCGTCGCCGTCCGCCAGGAAGGTCGCCCGCGCGATCCCCATATATTGGCGGCCATAAAGCGACTTTTCGACCCAGGTGCCGAACGCCTCGCAGGCCGTGCCCGGCTCGTCCGACGCCAGCGTCACCGCCAGCCCATATTTGTCGCCGAACTTCTTGAGCTTGGCCGGCTTGTCCTTCGACACGCCAACCACCGCCACGCCCAGCGCCGCAAATTCGCTCGCCAGTTCGGTGAAATCCTTCGCCTCGCTGGTGCAGCCGGGCGTATCTGCCTTGGGATAGAAATAGACCACCACCGGCTTGCCGCGATAGCGCGCCAGGCTGAAATCCGCGCCATCCGCATCCGTCAGCGCCACGTCGGGTAGCATCGCTCCCTGTTCAAGCATGTTGATCCTCCTGATAGGACGCGGCCAACGCGCGCCATGCGTCGCCGACGCTTTGCCGGGCCTTGGCATAGCTTTCAAGCAGCGCGTCCCAATCGGCCGCGCCACAGGCCCGCGCCACCAGCGGCCGGGTCGCCTCCGGCGGCTCGGTCGACTTGGGCGACACCAGCCGCGACACGATCAGGAAGCGGGTGATCAGCTCCTGGGCCGGGATCAGCTCGGCGGGCAGATGGCCGGCCGCCACCAACTCGGCCAGCGCCTGGCCCAGATCCGGGTCGAACCCCATGCGATAATGGAACTGGCTGATGTGGATCAGGAACTCGATGTCGACGAGCCCGCCGGGCACCAGCTTGACGTCCAGCTCGCTTGCCGGCGGCTTGTGCCGGGCAATGTCGCCGCGCATCTTCACCGCCTGCCGCGCCAGTTCGTCGAAATCGCGCGGCCGTTGCAGCGTCTCGGTCAGGATCGCCTCCAGCGCGCTACGCGCCTGCGCCGATCCAAATACCGGCCGCGCCCGCGTCAGCGCCAGATGCTCCCAGGTCCAGGCTTCCTCGCGCTGATATTTGGCGAAGCTGTCGAGACTGACCGCCAGCAGCCCCTGCGCGCCCGACGGCCGCAGCCGCGTATCCACCTCATAAAGCGGCCCCGCCGCCGTCGACACCGACAGCGCATTGGTGATCCGCTGGCCCAGGCGGTTGAAATATTGGGTCGCGCCCAGTGGCCGCGCCCCATCCGATTCCGTCAGGAAATCGCCGGTGAAGAGGTAAACCAGGTCCAGATCCGACGCATGGGTCAGCACCCCGCCGCCCATCCGCCCCAGCGCCAGGATCACCATCTCGCCACCCGGCACCTTGCCATGGGCGCTCTCGAACTCGGCCACGGTGGCGCCCGCCAGCGCCTCGATCGCCGCCTCCGCCACCCGGCCATAGCCGCGCCCGGCCTCCAGCGGATCGCCGCCCCGTACGATCTGCACGCCCAGCGCAAAGCGGCGATCATTCACCCGCTGCCGCACCCGGTCGAGCAGCGCCTGATAATCCTCGCCCGCCTCCAGCGCGGAAAATTGCTGCGCCAGGACATCGACCGGCGGCACGGGGTCAAAGGCTGAGGCATCGATCAGCCCTTCGAGCAGCTCGACCCGGCGGCTCAGCACATCGGCCAGCGCCGGTGCATGGCTCAATATCTCGGCCAGCAATTCGACCAGCCCCGGCCGCGCGCCCAGCAGCTTGAAGAAATTGATCGCGCTCGGCAGCCGGCCGATCATGTCGTCCAGCCGGTTGAGCGCCCGGCCCGGATCGGGCGCGGTGGCGATCGCGGGCATCAGCACCGGCAACAGCCGCTCCAGCGCCTCGCGCGACGCGCCGCTGCGCAGCGAGCGGATCGTTCCGTCACGCCAATGGGCGACCCGCGCCGCCGCCCAGTCGGCATCGGCAAAACCCATCTCCTTGAGCTGCGCCTTCAACCTGTCCTCGTCATGCGACAGGCTGCCATCGTCGGGCGCGGCGGTCAGGCGATCATAATTGGCGCCCACCCACTCGACATGCGGCCACAGCAGGTCGAGCAGCGCCGCCGCGTCCGCCAGGCCATGCAAGCGCGCGACATTGTCCAGCGAGTCCGGGTTCTTGGGCAATTCATGGGTCTGGCGATCCTCGACCATCTGCAAGCGATGCTCGATCGTGCGGAACAGGACATAGGCCTCGTCCAACCGCGCGGCCACCTCCGCCTCGATCACCCCCGCCGCCGCCAGCGCACGCAGCGCCGTGCGCGTATGACCCGACCGCAATGACGGGTCGCGCCCGCCATGGATCAGTTGATGGACCTGGGCGAAAAACTCCACCTCGCGAATGCCGCCCCGCCCGCGCTTCAGGTCATAGCCCGGCCCGAACGCCTGCCCCTGCGCATAATGATCGCGGATGCGCCGGCTGATGTCAGTGATCGCGTCGATCGCACCGAAATCCAGGCTGCGTCGCCACACGAACGGCCGGATCTGGCGCAGGAAATAATCGCCCAGCGCCATGTCGCCCGCCGCCGGCCGGGCGCGGATGAAGGCCGCCTGTTCCCAACCCATCGCGGTCGATTCATAATAGCCGATCGCCGCCTCCACCGGCAGCGCGATCGGCGTCGCTTCGGGCGACGGCCGCAGCCGCAGGTCGACGCGAAAGACATAGCCGTCGCCATCGCGCGCGTTCAGTATTTCGCTGACCCGCCGGCCGAGCCGCACTGCTGCGTCGGCCACATCCTCCCGCTCGCCATGCGGCAGGGTGGTGGGATCATAGAGCAGGATCGGGTCGATATCCGACGAATAATTGAGTTCCCGGCTGCCATGCTTGCCCAACGCCAGCACGACGAAACCCTGTGGCACGGCATCGGGGTAACGTTCGGCAAAGGTCGCCGCCAGCGCCTCCGCCAGCGCCTGGTCGGCAAAGTCGGACAGGGTGCGCGTCACCCGGTCCATGTCCCAGGCCCCGGCCAGGTCCGCCGCCGCCGTCACCAGCGCGATCGCCCCGCGCCGCCGCCGCAGCGATTTGGCCACGCCATCCTCCGGCATGCCCTGCGCCTGCGCCGCCGCCATCGCCGCGTCGAAATCGCCCGCCGCCAGCAGCGCGACGACGGCCGGATAGCGGTCCATCTGCCGCGCCAGAAAAGGCGAATGCGCGCGTATCCGCGCTTCCAGGTCGATCCAGTCCGTCACGCTTCCGTCTCCTTGTTGACGGCGATATCGCGTCCGAATGCGACGAAATCCAGAAACTTTTGGCTTACATGGCCGTTCTGTCTCTCATGGAAATGCAGCGCAAACCTCTTGGCCGGTCGGCACCGGGACAGGACAGCGGCGGCGGTCGCGTCGTCAATGTTTCCCTGCCCCTGCCCTATGAGGGCGTGGGCAAGGCGCTGCGGTCCAGCTTCTCCGCGCAGCGCGACACTCTGCCGGACGACATGCTGGCTCTGTTGGCAAAGCTTGATCAGCATTAACCAATAAAGCGCAGACATTTTTTCATGTCTTGCCGCTAAGGCCCGAATCTCTTTCCATTTTTAGGCGGGAATGCGGGTCAATCGATGATGTACAAGGTCTTTGCCGGCGGCACGCTGGTGGTCGCACCGATGATCGTCCTGGCGCTGCAGAATTTCGCGCCGCATCACCAGCCGCTTCCCCAGCCTAGCGAAGAACAGCCGGTCGCCACGCCGGTCGCGCCGCCACCTCCACCCGTCGCCCCCAGTGCGCCGCAGGACTTTGCCGTCCCGTCCTCGGGGGAGCCGATGGCCGATGCCGGCCAGCCGAGCATCATGCCGCCGCTGGACACGGCCGCGTCCGTCAGTCCGGGGTCGACGGGCTCGCCCCCGCCGGGTTCCCCCAACGCCGAACATTGATCGCAGCTACAGCGCCCCTTTGAACGTGTCGCACTGGGCCGGATCGCCGCTATCCAGCCCCTTGCGCAGCCAGCTCATGCGCTGCTCGCTGGTGCCATGGGTGAAGCTTTCCGGCACCGGGCGGCGCCCGGCCGACTTCTGCAGCGTATCGTCGCCGATCGACTGCGCCGCCTTCATCCCCTCTTCCAGATCGCCCGGCTCCATCAAGCCGGTACGCTTGGCCCAGACGCCGGCATAGCAGTCGGCCTGCAGCTCCACCTTCACCTGCAACGCATTGCCCTGCGCCTCGCTGACGCGGCGCTGCTGCTGGTTCACCTGGCCCAGCGTGCCTTCCAGATCCTGGACATGATGGCCCACCTCATGCGCGATCACATAGGCCTGGGCAAAATCGCCCGGCGCGCCGAAGCGGTCGCGCAATTCGGTGAAGAAGTCGGTGTCGAGATAGACCTTCTGGTCGTTCGGGCAATAAAATGGCCCCATCGCGCTTTGCGCCGCGCCGCAGCCCGACGTGCCGCTCTGCGCATAGAAGGACAGGACCGTGGGCGTATAGGTCTGCCCCGATTCCTTGAAGATCTGGCCCCAGACCCGCTCGGTCGATCCCAGAACCTTCAGCGACCAGTGCTGGATCTCGGTCAGCTTGCTTGCGTCCTGGCTGCCCGCCGGCTCGCTCTGCGGCGCCTGCTGCACGCCGCCACCGCCGCTCATCAGGCTCAGCGGATTGACGCCCATCACCGCCAGGATGATCAGCACCACGACGATGCCACCACAGCCGAAGCGACTGCCGATCAGCGGCAGCAGCAATCCCAGGCCACCCATCCCGCCGCCGCCGCCGAAACCGCCGCCGCGTCCGTCCTGCACCTCGAAATTGCTGCTTTCCTGTTCGTCGTCGAGCCGCACCCTGGCCTCCCTCGCATCCTGTTCCTGTGCCTACTGCATAACCGGCTGGCTGCAAACCATCCGCTGCCGATGCACGTTCCATCGACGGGAAGGACTTTGTTACGAGACATTAAGTTGGAATGGCCGGACCAAAACCTATATTGCAGTGCGACATGGCCGACACCGAATCCCGACCGCGCCGCCGCGCCACCACGCCCCTCCCCCTCCCCCGCGAAGTCGCATTGCTGTTGCAGGGGGGCGGCGCGCTCGGCTCCTTCCAGGCCGGCGTCTATCAGCGGCTCGACGAGCTTGGCGTGGATGTCAGCTGGGTCGCGGGCATTTCGATCGGCGCGGTCAATGCCGCGATCATCGCCGGCAATCCACCGCACCGGCGCCTGAGCCAGCTCAAGAAATTCTGGCTGACCGTCTCGGGCGGCATGCCCAACATGATCCTGCCGGAAATCGACCATATCCGCGAAGCCGCCCATCTGATGGCCGCGGGCACGGTCGCGACCCTGGGCGTGCCCGGCATGTTCCGCCCGCGCCTGTGGCCCGCGCCGCTGATGCCCGAAGGATCGGCCGGCGCGATCAGCTTCTATGACAGCGCGCCCTTGAAGGACACGCTCGACGCCTGCGTCGACTGGGATCTGCTCAATGACGGCCCGGTCCGCCTGTCGGTCGGTGCGGTCGATGTCGAAAGCGGCAACTTCGCTTATTGGGACACGCGCGGACCGGGCGGCAACACCCGCATCGACGCGCGCCACATCATGGCCTCAGGCGCGCTGCCGCCGGGCCTGCCCCCGGTCGAGATCGATGGGCGCTGGTATTGGGATGGCGGCATCGTCTCCAACACCCCGCTCGCCCATGTCCTCAACCACCAGACCGACGACATGCTCGTCTTCCAGGTCGATCTCTTCCCGGCCGAAGGGCCGATGCCGCGGCAGATGACCGATGTCTATTCGCGCATGAAGGACATCCAGTATAGCAGCCGCACCCGGCAGGTGACCGACCAGTATCTGCGCCTGCGCCGCGAGCATGGCGCGATCAAGGCGCTGCTCGACAAGCTGCCGCCCGAACTGCAGGACGGGCCGGAGGCGCAGAAGCTGCGCGACATGCTCGATGGCGGATCGGTCAACATCGTCCACCTCATCTACCGCACCCGCGCCTGGGAAAGCGGCGCCAAGGATTTCGAATTTTCCCGCGCGACCATGCTTGACCATTGGAGCCAGGGTCGCGAGGCGGTGGAAGAAGTGATGCACAAGGGCGATCTCATCGCCCGCAACATTCTCGACGGAAAGAGCGCGACCTTCGATCTCGACGCGCCGGATCATCTCAAGGAGAAAATGGCATGAGCAAGTCCCTCGCTGGCAAGACCGCCCTGATCACCGGTTCCACCTCGGGCATCGGGCTTGCCTATGCCAAGGCGCTGGCCGGCGAAGGCGCCAATGTCGTGATCAACGGCTTCGGCGATGCGGACGGAATCGAGAAGGAACGGCTCGGCCTTGAAGCCCTCTCGGGCGCCAAGGCGCTCTACAGCGGCCATGACCTGACCAAGGTCGACCAGATCGAGGCGATGATGCAGGAAGCGGCCGATGCGTTCGGCGGCATCGACATCCTCATCAACAATGCCGGCATGCAGCATGTCGCCCCGGTCGAGGAATTCCCGCTCGACAAATGGGATCTCATCATCGCGCTCAACCTCAACGCCGCCTTCCACACCACCCGCCTCGCCATTCCCTACATGAAGGACAAGAAGTGGGGCCGGATCATCCAGACCGCCTCGGCCCACTCGCTGGTCGCCTCGCCCTTCAAGAGCGCCTATGTGACCGCCAAGCATGGCCTCAACGGCTTCACCAAGACGGTCGCACTGGAAGTCGCCACCTTCGGCATCACCGCCAACTGCATCTCGCCCGGCTATGTCTGGACTCCGCTCGTGGAAAACCAGATTCCCGACACGATGAAGGCGCGGAACATGACCCGCGAGCAGGTGATGAACGACGTGCTGCTCGCCGGCCAGCCGACCAAGCAGTTCGTCACCGCCGAACAGGTCGCCGCCACGGCCCTCTATCTCTGCAGCGACGCCGCCGCCCAGATCACCGGCGCCAATCTCTCGATCGACGGCGGCTGGACCGCCCAATAAGCGCCATCGCCCGGTCGATATGACCGGGCACGCGATTGACTCCCCTTCCCCCTTGGCCGCGAACTGACGGCCAAAAGGGGAAGAGGATCGCGCCATGGCGCCAGACCAGTGCCGCATCACCGATCAGGTCGCCATCGTCACCGGCGGCGGCGCGGGCATCGGCCGCGCCATCGCGCTCGCCTTGGCAAAATCCGGCGCGGATATCGTCATTGCCGACATCCTCCCCGAACGCGGCGCGGAAGTCGCGGCGCGCGTTGCGGAGCATGGCCGCGCCTGCCTCGCCATCCCGACCGACATGGCCCAGCCCGATCAGGTCGCGGCGATGGTGGACGCGGCCCAGGCCCGCTTTGGCCGCATCGACATCCTCGTCAACAATGCCGGCGGCGTCAGTCGCAAACCCTTTCTCGACCAGAGCCAGAATAGCTGGCGCCGCCATATCGACCTCAACCTCGTCTCGATGCTCGCCGCCACCTCGGCCGCCGTGCCGTACATCATCGCGGGCGGGCGCGGCGGCACCATCATCAACGTCTCCAGCATCGAAGGATCGCGCGCTGCGCCGGGCTATGCCGTCTATGCCGCGTGCAAGGCGGGAATGAACAATTTCACCCGGACCATGGCGCTGGAGTTGGCCGACCATGGCATCCGCGTGAACGCGATCGCGCCCGATTTCACGACGACGCCGGGCACGCGCGGCAATCCCCCCGGCCCTGTCGACGAAGCGACCTGGTTCCCCGTGCCGCCCGCCATGGCCGATGCCACCGCCCGCCGCATCCCGCTGCAACGGCCCGGCATCGACCGCGAATGCGGCCAGGCCGCCCTGTTCCTCGCCTCGCCCATGAGCAGCTACATCACCGGGACCATATTGCCGGTCGACGGCGGCAGCTGGGCCTCGTCGGGCTGGGTCCGCAATGCCGCCCGCCAATGGGTGCTGGTCGAACCGCATGGAGTGTCCGACGCATGAAGATCAACGTCCCCCTGCCCTTCGACCATGCCGACCTGCCCGGCGAGTTCGGCACGATGGCCGCGGTCGCGGAAATCGGCCGCACGGTGGAACAGGCCGGCTTCCACGCCGGCCTCGTCACCGACCATCCGGTGCCCACCGGCCGCTGGCTCGACGCTGGTGGCCATCATGCCCAGTCGCCCTTCGTCATGCTCGCCCTGCTCGCGGCCCACACCACGACCCTGCGGCTCCAGACCGGCATCCTCGTCCTGCCCTATCGCAATCCCTTCATCGTCGCGCGCGACATCACCACGCTCGACGCCTTCGCCGGCGGCCGGGTGACGCTCAGCGTGGGTGCGGGCTATCTCAAGGGCGAATATCGCGCGCTCGGCGTCGACTTCGAGCAGCGCAACGAGCTGATGGACGAATATCTGCGCGCCATCCGCGCTGCCACCAGCGGCGAAGAGTTCGCCTTCGAAGGCACCGGCTATCAGGCGTTCGGCAATCGCATCATCCCGGGATCGCCGCAAAAGCCGGGCCTGCCCCTCTATGTCGGCGGCAATGCCAAGCGCGCCATCCGCCGCGTGGTCGATCTCGCCGATGGCTGGAACCCCTTCTTCACCGCCGGCGGCGGCGTCAACAGCGCCACCACCCGCACCGCCGCGATGGAGAATGAGGACGATCTGAAAGCCGGCATCGCCTATATGCGCGACTATGCGGCGCAGGTCGGCCGCAGCGCTTTGCCCGACGTGATCCTGGGCGGCGTCAACAAGCCGGGCGAGGATCTGTCCAACCAGCAGATCGTCGATCGCATCGGCACCTATGCGCAACTGGGCGTCACCGCCTGCGGCGTCACGGTCAAGGGCCGTACCCGTTCCCAATGGTGCGACAATGCCGCCCGCATCGGCGAAGAGGTGATCGCGAAGATCTAGGGGACGCCGATCACCGTTTCAGGCTGCTCGGGATAAGCACGCAGCAGCGCGTTGCACAGCGCCGTGGCAGCACTATCCCGCTTGTCGGCCGGGCGCACCGTCACCGCGCTGCCGCTCCAGATCACGGCCGCGTCGCCGCGCCGGTGCAGACGCATCTCCAGTTCGGTGCGTTCCAGCGCGACATGGCGCGTCTTGCCGGACGGCACCGCCAGCGAGAGGCTCGATCCCACCGCGCCGGATACGCCGCCAGGCATCAGGTCGGAATTGCTCTTCTCGACCTTGCCGGTCCCGGTCCCGACCTCGGACGCGCGGATGACCAGTTCCATGACCAGCGCGGCATGGCCGTCGTCCAGCAAGGTGAAGCCCTTGTCCGACAGGGCAAGGGTGGCCGCATCGACAAAGGCGTCGGCCGCGCCCGCCTGTCCGCTCGCATCCTCCCGCATGGACACCGATATGGTGCCGCCGCTCGGCACATCCGCCGCCGATGCCATCGTCGGCAACAGCATCGCCGCCGCCACCATCAGCATGGATCGCGCCCATTTCCGCGCGCCGGGCAATTGCTTCTGATCCATCAAGGCTCGATCATCCATCCCAAGCCGAACAGGTCGGCGGCCAACACCCCCATGCCTAGCCCAGCGGCAGCCTGCCGACAATCGCGCGCCCCGCCGGTCGCGCCGCTCCATTCTCACACGATATTCATTTGCCTTCCCGCGCCCGGCATGACAGCGGCGGAGCATGACGAACCGACCGCCCCGCCATCCGCTCCTGATCGCGCTGCTGCGCTGCAAGCCGGTGCTCGACTTCATCGGCGACGATCCGGACAGCAAACCGCTCGCCCGCAATATCGGCCTGTTCCAGCTGACCATGCTGGGCGTCGGCGCGACCATCGGCACCGGCATCTTCGTCGCCCTGACCACCGCCGTGCCCGAAGCGGGGCCGGCGGTCACTTTGTCCTTCGTCATCGCCGGCATCACCGCCGCGCTGACCGCGCTCTGCTATGCCGAAATGGCCTCGGCCGTGCCGGCGTCGGGCTCCTCCTATTCCTATGCCTATGCGACCATGGGCGAACTCGCCGCCTTCCTGATCGGCAGTTGCCTGTTGCTGGAATATGGCGTCTCCGCCTCCGCCATCGCCGTGGGTTGGGGGCAATATCTCAATGAGCTTCTCTCGATCAGCACCGGCTGGCGCCTGCCCGACATCATCGCCCGGCCGCCCGGCGCAGGCGGCATCGTCAACCTGCCCGCCGTGCTGCTGGTGGGCCTGTGCCTCATCCTGCTGCTGCGCGGCACGCGGGAATCGACCACCGCCAACGCCATATTGGTGATCGCCAAGCTCGCCGTGCTGGCGCTGTTCGTGGTGGTCGCGCTCGCCCATTTCCAGCCGACCAATTTCCACCCCTTCGCGCCCAAGGGCATGGTCGGCATCGGCGCTGCCGCCTCCTCCATCTTCTTTTCCTATATCGGTATCGACGCGGTCTCGACCGCAGGCGAGGAAGTGCGCAATCCGCGTCGCGACCTGCCGCTCGCGATCATCCTGTCGCTGCTGATCGTCACCGCCGCCTATATATTGGTCGCGGTCGCGGCGATCGGCGCCCAGCCCTGGACCGAATTTGCCGGGCAGGAAGCGGGCCTGGCCGTCATCCTCCACAACCTCACCGGCGCGGGCTGGCCGGCGGTGATCCTGTCACTGGGCGCCATCGCCTCGATCTTCAGCGTCACCCTGGTGGTGATCTACGGCCAGACCCGCATCCTCTATGCCATGGGCCGCGACGGGCTGCTGCCCGCCTTCTTCTGCCGGGTCGATCCGGTGCGCCATGTGCCGCGCCAGAATACATGGATCGTCGCGATCGGCGTCGCCCTGCTCGCCGCCTTCGTGCCATTGGACGTGCTGGTCAACCTTACCAGCATGGGCACGCTGATCGCCTTTGCCACCGTGTCGATCGGCGTCATCATCCTGCGCCGCACCCGGCCGGATCTGCCGCGCGGCTACAAGGTGCCCTTCTATCCGGTCCTGCCGATCGCCAGCACGCTCTTCTGCGCCTATCTGATCTTCGGCCTGCCGGCCGACACCTATGCGCTGTTCGCGGTCTGGGTTGGTGCGGCCGCCCTGCTCTATTTCGGCTATTCGATGCGGCGCTCGGCACTGGCCCAGCGCTGATCGGTCAGCGGCGCGATACGCGCGGCACGAAGATGATCGGGTCGATATCCAGCACCGGCTTTGCCGGCGCAGGCGCAGCGACCTTGACCACGGCGTCCGCCGCCGCCATCTGCTCGATCGTCAGCGAGGGATGCAGCCGATCCCTGGTCACCGTCACCAGCCCGCCCAGGCTGGTCATGCCGAACAGCTTCTGGGCAAAGGCATAGGGCAGGCGGATGCAGCCATGGCTGGCCGGATAGCCCGGATTATGCCCGGCATGCAGCGCGATGCCATCCCAGGTCAGCCGCTGCATGAAGGGCATGGGCGCATTGCTGTAGAGATTGGACCGGTGCCACTGATTCTTCTGCAGAATCGGATAGTCGCCGGTCGGCGTGCGGTGCCCCGCCATGCCGGTCGACACGCTCGCCATGCCGACCAGCCGGTCGCCGCTATAGACATGGGCCATCTGTCGATCGATGCTGATGACCAGATGGATCGGCCCGTCGAGCGGCCCCTCCTCCAGCCAGCGATAGCCACCCGGCGCCAGTGCGCCGGCCTTGGCCGCCGATCGCGCGCGCTTGACCGGCGCAGCCGCCTGCACCGGCAGCGACAGCGCGCCGACAAGCAGGAACAGGCTGGAAAGGCCGGAACGGGCGAAGGACATGAATCCCTTCTTAAGCATGCGCCACACCCGCGCCAGCCCTCAAATCATCCCCATCCCGCCCCGCGACGGGACAGCATCGTCAGATCAGCAGCAGTTGCGCCACCGGCGAAAAACTGCGCCGGTGCAGCGGCGTCGGGCCATGCTCATGCAGCGCCGCCATATGCTTGGCACTGCCATAGCCCTTGTTGCTCTCCCAGCCATAATGCGGATGGTCGGCGGCCGCCGCGATCATGATCCGGTCGCGCTCTTCCTTGGCCAGGATCGATGCGGCAGCGATCGACAGGCATTTGGCGTCGCCCTCCACCACCGCAGTCGAGGGCCAGCGCCAGTTGGGACAACGATTGCCATCGACCAGTATATGGGCGCAATCCTGCCCCAGCGCCTCCACCGCGCGGGTCATGGCCAGCATCGTCGCCCATAATATATTGAGTTCGTCGATCTCGGCTACGCTCGCGACGCCAAGGCCCCAGCACAGCGCGCGGGCCTTGATCTCCCCCTCCAGCGCGGCCCGCTTTTTGGCGGTCAGCTTCTTGGAATCATTGAGGCCCTCGGGGCAATCCTCCTGTCGCAGGATCACGGCCGCCGCGACCACCGGCCCCGCCAGCGGCCCGCGCCCGGCCTCATCCACCCCGGCGACCAGGCCGGGATGATGGATCAGTTCATGCGCAAAATCAGGCATAGGCGTGAAAGCCGAAGGGATTGCCCATCGGGCCATGACCCGCGCCCAGCCCCGGCGCCAGTGCCAGTGCCTCGCGCACATATTTGCGGCCCCGTTCGACCGCCTCGATCAGGTCCAGCCCCTGCCCCAGGCCAGTCGCGATCGCGCTCGCCAGGGTGCAGCCGGTGCCATGGCTGTGCCGCGTGTCGATCCGCGCATTGCTCCACGCCTTGCGCACGCCCTGTGGCCCGATCAGCCGGTCGGTCAGCATCGGCCCCTCGCCATGGCCACCCTTGGCCAGCACATGGGTGGCGAAACGGATCGCGATTTCCTCGCCGCCCAGCGCCGCCAGTTCGGGGATATTGGGCGTCACCAGCGTGGCGATCGCCATCAGCCGCTCGAACGCCGCGATCGTCGCCTCGTCCGCCAACAGCGACCCGCTGGTCGCGACCATGACGGGGTCGAAGACGATCGGCACATGCTCCAGCAGCGCCAGCCGCTCGGCCACCGCTGCCGCCGTCTGCGCCGAACCGATCATGCCGATCTTGACCGCGTCGACGCCGATATCGCTGATCACGCTGTCCATCTGTGCCAGCACCATGTCGGTCGGCACCGGGTGGACGCCCTGCACGCCCAGCGTGTTCTGCGCGGTGATCGCGGTGATCGCGGTCATGGCATGGCCGCCCAGCATCGTCACGGTCTTGATGTCCGCCTGGATGCCCGCGCCGCCGCCGCTGTCCGACCCGGCAATGATGAGGATGCGGGGCAGCGTCATCCCTTGAACTTGCGCTCCGTGGAGGCGGGGTTGTTCGCCAGCGCCTTCCCCATTCGGGTCGGCCGGGCCATCAGTTCCCCGCCACAATTGGGGCAGCGATCGTCCAGCGCCTCGGCACAGGGCGCGCACCAGGTGCATTCGAACGAACAGATGAACGCGCCGGGCTCATCGGCCGGCAGGTCGGTGCCGCAGCGTTCGCAATCGGGGCGCATTTCAAGCATCAGGCCGCCGCCTTCTCGACCGCGGCGCAGATGCGTTCGACCACGTCCTTGACCTGATCCTCGCGGTCGCCCTCGGCCATGACGCGGATCACCGGTTCGGTGCCGGACGGGCGGATGACCAGCCGGCCCGATCCGTTCAGTTCCGCCTCTGCCTGGGCGATCACGCGCTGCACCGTCTCATCCTCCAGCGGCTTGCCACCGGCAAAGCGGACATTCTTGAGCAGCTGGGGCACCGGATCGAACTGGTGCAGCGTCTCGCTCGCCGGCTTGCCCGACCGGACCAGCGCGGCGAGCACCTGCAACGCCGCCACCGTGCCGTCGCCGGTGGTCGCATAGTCGGACAGGATCATGTGGCCGGACTGTTCGCCGCCAACATTGAAGCCGCCTTCGCGCATCCGCTCCAGCACATAGCGGTCGCCGACCTTGGTGCGTTCCAGGCCGATGCCCTGCCCGGTCAGGAAGCGCTCTAGGCCCAGGTTCGACATGATCGTCGCCACCAGTCCGCCACCGCGCAGCGTGCCGGCGCGCGCGAAATTGGATGCGATCAGCGCCATGATCTGATCGCCGTCGACAATCTGGCCCTTTTCATCGACCACGATCAGCCGGTCGGCGTCACCGTCCAGCGCGATGCCGATGTCCGCGCCGGAAGACACGACCGTTTCCTGGCACAGCAGCGGCGCGGTCGATCCGCAGCCGTCATTGATATTGGTCCCGTTCGGATTGACGCCGACCGCGACCACGGTTGCGCCCAGTTCCCAGAAAGCGGACGGTGCGACCTGATAGGCGGCGCCATTGGCACAATCGACCACGATCTTGAGACCATCGAGCCGCAGGTCGGCGGGAAAGCTCGACTTCACCGCATGGATATAGCGGCCACGCGCGTCCTCGACCCGGCGGGCACGGCCGATATCCTTGGACGCGGCCAGCGGCACGTCCTGGTTCAGCAGCGCCTCGATCTTCAGCTCATCCTCGTCCGACAGCTTGTAGCCATCCGGGCCGAACAGCTTGATGCCATTGTCATAATAGGGATTGTGGCTGGCCGAGATCATCACGCCCAGGTCGGCGCGCATCGAATGGGCCAACATGGCGACGGCCGGCGTCGGAATCGGGCCGAACTGGACCACGTCCATGCCGACGGCGGTAAAGCCCGCGACCAGTGCATTTTCGACCATATAGCCCGACAGGCGGGTATCCTTGCCGATCACCACCCGATTGCGATGCGTGCCGCGCTGGAAATGGGTGCCAGCGGCCATGCCCACCTTCATCGCCAGTTGCGGCGTCATCGGCCACTGGTTGGTGCGACCACGAATACCGTCAGTGCCGAAATATTGTCTGCTCATGCGATCCTGCCCCAGGGCGGCTATGGGTAAAACTCACCTCCCCCATAGCAATCTTTGATCGACTTTCCACCGCTGTCCCGGCATCGCCGGCGCATGGAAAATTTCAATGCCGCCGTCGATGCGCTGTCCAGCGCGGTCTTCTTCAAGGTGCCCCTGTTCGGCGCGCAGATCGAGCTGATCGTGCTCTATCTCGCGCTCCCCATGCTGTTCTTCACCATCTGGCTGGGCTTTCCCAATGTCACCCAGGTCGGCCGGGCGATCCGCATCCTGCGCAGCCAGCCGCATGAGGGCGAAGCGAAGGGCGATGTCAGCCAGTGGGGCGCGCTCTCCACCGCCCTGTCCGGCACCATTGGCCTTGGCAATATCGCCGGGGTCGCGGTGGCACTGACCATGGGCGGGCCGGGCGCAATCCTGTGGATGTTCATCATCGGCTGGTTCGCGATGACGGTGAAGATGGCGGAGGTCACGCTGGGCCTCAAATATCGCGTCTTCGACGAACGCGGCCATGTCCATGGCGGGCCGATGTATGTACTCAAAGCCGTCGGCGCGGCGCGCGGCTGGCCGAAGATCGGGCTGGTGCTGGGCGGCGCCTATGCCTTCTTCGCCCTGTTCGGCGCGATCCCGATGGTGCAGGTCAACCAGAGCTTCGCCCAGGTGAAGGTGGTCACCGGCATGACCAATGGCTGGGCCTATGGCGTGTTCATCGCGGCGGCCGTCGCGCTGGTGACGATGGGCGGCGCGGCCTGGCTGGGCGAAGTGTCGAAGCGCCTGACCCCGCTCAAGGTCACCGTCTATCTCGGCGGCGTCGCGGCGATCCTGACCCTCCATGCCGACGCCATTCCCGGCGCGCTGGCGCTGATCTGGCACGGCGCCTTTTCCAGCGATGCGGCCACCGGCGGGGCGATCGGCGCCTTTGTCGCGGGCATGCGCCGCGCGGTTTTCGCCAGCGAGGCGGGCGTCGGGTCCGCCGTCATGGCGCACAGCCTGGCCCGCGCCCGCCATCCGGTATCCGAAGGGCTTGTCGCGCTGCTGGAGCCGCTGCTCGGCACGATGATCGTCTGCGCGCTGGGCGGGCTGGCGCTGGTCGTGGCCGGCACCTGGAATAACGGGCTGGAGGGCATCGCCATCACCTCCGCCGCCTTTGCCAAGGTGTCGCCCTGGTTCCCCTGGCTGCTCGCCGTCGTCGTCTTCCTCTTCGCCTATTCGACGCTGGTCGCCTGGGGCTTCTATGGTCTTCAGGCCTGGGGCTATCTGTTCGGCAACGGGCCCCGCGCCCAATGGGTCTACAAGATCCTCTATGTCGTCGCCCTGCCGCCGGCCGCCGCGATCGACCTTGGCCGGGTGGTCGGCATCGTCGACAGCAGCTTCTTCCTGATGGCGATCCCCAATGTCATCGCCCTCTATCTGTGCGCCGGCGAACTGCGCCGCGACGTGAAGGCCTATCTCGCCGATCAGGCTTAACTTCGCACATTTCCCGCACATTCTGACATAATCTTGCGGGGCCGCGATCCTATCGGAAAGCGGCCCCTTCTTATAGCATGGCCTTAACCAGATAGGACAGAAATGAAAAAGGCCCCGCCTTTCGGCGGAGCCTCTTCGTTCGTGCAGACGGTGGCGCGTCAGATCTTGTCGCCGAGCGCACCCTTGACGGAGCCGGCCACATCCTGGGCCGTACCCTTCGCCTTCTGCAGCTTGCCTTCGGCTTCCAGGCGTTCATTATCCGTGGCCTTGCCGATCGCTTCCTTCGTGGCACCGGCGGCCTTGTTGCCCGCAGCCTTCACCTTGTCGGTCAGTTCACCCATATGGTTTCTCCTTGGAAGTGGCATTCCCCCTGTCAACCATCGGACAGGGGGAAAGGTTTCCATCGAAACGCGGGCGTCACGACAAAATCAGGGCTTGATCCCGTAGCGCGCATAGACGGCGTCGATGCGCGGATCGATGCGGCGGGCGACCGCGATTTCCGCGTCACCCTCGCTCGCCCGGCCCAGCCGGTGCAGCACGATGCCGCGCATGTAGCGGCTCGGCTCCTTGCCCGGCTCCTGCGCGACGACCACGTCCAGGTCGCGCAGCGCATCGTCGAACCGGCCCATACGGAACCACAGCATCGCCCGGCTGTCGAGCGCGGCCATGCTGCCCGAACTCAGCTCCACCGCCTTGGTGCAATCCTGCATCGCACTCTCCAGCTCGACATTGCGCGATCCCTTGACCCAGCAACGCTCGTTGAACAGCCCGGTCATGCCCGGCTTTTCCGCCAGTTGCGCATCGATGATCTCGATCGCCTTGGCCGGATCGCCATAGGTGCCGAGCAGCGTCGCCTTGAAGCTGCGATAGCCGTCGCGCGCCTCGCCACCGATCGCGATCTTTGCGTCGACCATGCCCAGTGCATCGTCCAGCTTGCCGCTTTCCGCCAGATAGGTCGCGACCGTGCCGACCGCCGCGCCCGACGCCGGATCAAGCTGGCGCGCCATCCGGCCATCGGCCAGCGCGCCGGTCACGTCGCCGGTCTGGAACCGGCGATAGGCGCGCTGCAGATAGAGGTCGACATCGGGCTTGATACCGATGGCCTTGTCCAGGTCGGCCAGCGCATTCTTGTAATCGCCAATGCCCCAGCGGAAATTGCTGCGGCTGGAATAGCCGGTCGCATCCTCCGCATCGGCGGCGATCGCCTTGGCAAAGGTCGCCTCGACCGCCTTGGACTGCGGCCAGGCGGCGATGGTCGCCGGGCTGTAATCCCACAAATAGGTCGGCTTGGCCGGGCCGATCACATGCGGCGACATGGCCTGCACCGTAGCCAGCGCATCGCGCTCGTCAGGCAGGCGGTCGGCCGCAATCTCGACGCCGGTGGCGTCGGTCCGCTCCTCGACATCCAGCACGCCGTCCTTCAGCTGCACGGTCCGGCGCAGGTCATAGCCGGCCACCGTCTTGCTGAGGCCCTGCTCGCCTTCCATCACATAGCCCTTGCCGCCCTGGGGCAGGCGCAGGCGCAGATGATAGCGGATGCCGATCGGCGCGCTCGTCGCCACCGGGATCGCCAGCCAGGCGGGGCGTGCCCGGTCCGGCGCGAAGCTGATCTCGTCGATCAGCTTGCTGGCGTCGCGGCGATAGCGCCGGTCGCTCAGCTTCCAGGGCGAACTGGTGACGCCATGGGCGGTGAAGGTGACGGTGGCCGACGCCGCATCGGTGGTGACGCCGACCTGGCTATATTGGGCGGTGCCGACCTGCTCGCTGAAGAAGCCCTGCACCATCTCGTCGCGCCGCTTGGCATCCATCTGGCCAAGGCCAGTGCTGATCATGGTGGCGATCTGCCCCCGCAGCACCGCCTTGGCATCGAACACGGTCGGCAGCTTCTCATGCCCACTCTCGTCCGCCTCGACACTGACGTCGATCGTCGGCCGGGCATTGGCATGGGTCTGGATCGGCATCAGTTCCGCGCCGGCGGTCCGCACCGGCAGCACCGATCCGAAGCGCGGCGTATCGCCGATATCCTCCAGCCGCGATCCCAGGCCCGTGCCGTCGAGCCAGTAGGACTGGCCATCGATCACCGCACGCACCAGCACATGGTCGAACGCCGCGGCCGTGGGCAGCCGTTCCGGCACGGAATCGCCCAGGGTCGAACTGGCCAGCACCGGCTCCGCCTCGATCCCCAGCCCGCGCAGCAGCGACAGCAGCAGCAGCGTCTTCGCCTTGCAGTCGCCATAGCGCAGCGTCCAGGTCTCGGCCGGCTTCTGCGGGACATAATTGCCACCATTCATGCCGACCATCAGATAGCGGACATGGTCCTGCACCAGTTGCAGCGCCGCCGCCGCCTTTTCCTTGGGCGATCCCGGCAGCGCCTTGAGCTTGGCCAGTTCGCCCGCCAGGGGCGATCCATCGGCGATCAGCCCATCGGTCGCATAGAGCGGCGCCATCGTCTTCGACACATCGGCCCAACTGGCGAAGGTCGACAGTTCGAACAGCGGCGGATGGGTGAAGCGGGTCGGCGCGTCGGCCGGCATTTCCGGCTGCTTGGCCAGCGGCACGGCAAAGCTCAGCTCGGTAAGGCCACCCTTCTTGACCGGCTTGGCATCGACGCCGCTCGCCAGCAGCTTCCAGCGCGGCGCGTCCGCATCATCCCAGAGCAGGCGGACCCGGCCATAGCCCAGCCGCAGCGGCGCGGCCGGCAGGGCCGAGACATTCTGGACATGGCCGCCCAGCGCATCATCCTTGCTGGTGGTCGAATAGCGCAGCCGCACCACATCGCCCACCTGCACCCCCTCGACCGCCATGGTCGCGGTCAGGATGCCGCTGATCTGCAGCGCTTCCAGCCCCTGCTCACGGCGCAGCACGGTGAATTTCTTGCCGCTGGCGAGCGCATCGATCACCTGATCGCCGCGCAGGATCGACAGTTCATGGATGATGAGGTCGCCCTTGTCCGGCGCCCAGGGCAGCGTCAGCGACGACAACTGCGTCAGCGCCTCGGCCGAACCGGCGCGGGTGGCGATGTCGGCATAGTTCCACAACTGGCCCTTCTCGACCCGCTGCTGGCTGTCGAGGATCATCATCGAGGGCGGATCGCCATCGGCCGCGAGCTTGGGCATCGCCGCCTTGTCGATCCAGCCGGGGGCCGGCTGATACAGCGGCACCTCTCCGGCAAAGGCAGGCGCCACAACCGTCATGGCCGCCGAAGCCGCCAACCACCCAAAATGTCTCATTTCCCCCCGAACATCCTTTTGCACTAAGCCCCGTTTGACCGAAGGCTATGGCATCGCGACGAAGCGCTCAAGGGGAAGCATCACGCGCAAAGAAAAAGGGGCCGGAAAACCGGCCCCTTCTCGAAATTCGCGGCAGTCGCGAAGCGGATTAGCGCTTCGAGAACTGGAAGCTGCGGCGGGCCTTGGCCTTGCCGTACTTCTTACGCTCGACGACGCGGCTGTCGCGGGTCAGGAAGCCTTCGGCCTTGACCGCGCTGCGCAGCGCCGGCTCATACTTCGACAGAGCCTGGGCGATGCCGTGCTTGACCGCACCGGCCTGGCCCGACAGACCGCCGCCCTTGACGGTGGCGATCACGTCATACTGACCTTCACGGTCGGTGACGCCGAAGGGCTGGTTGATGACCAGACGCAGGGTCGGGCGAGCGAAATAGACTTCCTGATCGCGACCGTTGACCGTGATCTTGCCGGTGCCGGGCTTCACCCACACGCGGGCCACGGCGTCCTTGCGGCGGCCGGTGGCATAGGCGCGGCCGAGGCCGTCGATTTCCTGGGCGCGCAGCGGAGCCGAGGGCTGGACCGGCGCGGCAGCGACGGGCGCTTCGCCTTCGACGGCGGCCGGGGCAGCGGCAGGAGCGGCAGTGGCCAGCGACGCGAGGTCGGACAGGGACTGACGGTTATCGGACATTATGCACCCACCTTGTTCTTGCGGTTGCGCGACGCGAAGTCGAGCACTTCGGGGTTCTGGGCTTCATGCGGATGCTCGGTGCCGGCGAAGATGCGCAGGTTGCGCATCTGCTGGCGGCCCAGCGGACCACGGGGGATCATACGCTCGACGGCCTTTTCCAGGACGCGCTCGGGGAAACGACCTTCCAGGATCTTCTGGGGGGTGGTTTCCTTGATGCCGCCGGCATAACCGGTGTGCTTGTAGTAAACCTTGTCGGTCAGCTTGCGGCCGGTGAACTTGACCTTGCCCGCGTTGATGATGATGACATTGTCACCGCAATCGACATGGGGGGTGAAGCTCGGCTTGTGCTTGCCGCGCAGGATATTCGCCACAGTCGAAGCGAGACGACCCACGACCAGCCCTTCGGCGTCGATCAGGATCCACTTCTTTTCGACCGTTGCCGGGGTTGCCGGCTTGGTGGTCTTCATCAGCGCCTTCATGGTGCCAATTCTCCAAGAATGAACAGTGAACCAGCTACCCTAGGGTCGCCGGAAGATGGGCGCTAATGACGTTTGGGGGCCGACAAGTCAAGAGATTCGGCGGCTTTCACGACGGGTAAAATAATACCACTCACTCGCTGGCGGCGGTCAGGCTCCGCTTTTCGGTCAGCGTCTGGGCGCCCAGGGTCAGCCTGCGCTCCTGCGCATCGACCAGTCCCGTCTGCGCCGACACGATATAGCGCATCGCGACATGGGCGCCCTCCCCCTGCAGATCCTCCTGCAAGGTCAGGCGGTTGCCGTCATGGGCGGCAACGGTGGACTCGCCCTCCACCGCGACGGCGCGGCCCAGCGGCGGGCCAGCCATGGTGCGCACGCCACGCGGCCTGGCATCGTCAACTTCGCTGTCAACGAACAGCAGCAACGGCTGCACCTCGCCCGACAGCAGCGCCAGCCGTCCCTCGGGCGTGAGACCATCCAGCAGGATCAGGACATTCTTCGCCGTGCGCTGCCCCGCACTGCCCTCCGGCGCCTTGGCGATCATGGCATTGAGCGCCTTTTCCATCGTCGCCCGGACATCATCGACATTGTCGAGGCCGACAATCTTGCCATGGACATCGAGGCGGAAGCGATGCTCCACCCCGATCAACGGCGACAGGGCAGCGCGATAGGCATCGGCCCCCGCACCGGGCGCATCGCTGTCCAGACTGCGCAGCGTGACATGCAGGATATAGCCGTCCCCTGCCTTTTCGAAACGCAATATCCGATCAGCCCGAAACAGGCTGTCGTGCCCGTCGACCGGCCGATGCTGTTCGATGCGATAGAGCAGATCCTGCCCGGTCGGCGGCGCGAAGCCGATCGCGACCGGGGCGGCCAGTGCCGGCGACGCGAACGCCAGGGACAGGAAGGCGATCACCCGCTTCATGCCAGTTGCTCCGCGACCCAGGTGGCGAAGGGCGGATGGGCGGCATCGACCGGCAGCGCCAGGATCGCCGGCACATCATAATCGTGCAGCTGCGCGATCCGCGCCATCAGCGCGTCGCGCCGGTCGGCGCGGGTCTTGAACAGGACCGGGACTTCGGCGCCTTCCTCCACCTTGCCCTGCCATTCATAGATGGAGGTGCAGGGACCAAGGATATTGGCGCAGGCGGCCAGCCTCTCCTCGACCAGCGTGCGGGCGACGGCACGCGCCTGCTCGACCGATCCGAACAGGCTGTAGACCAGCGCCAACTCGTTCCCTTCAGGGCTCATGCCCGGCGCGATCCCACGGCATGGGCACCCCAGGCGGCCGAGGCCACCACCAGCGCGCCGACCGCCTGGTGCAGCACGGCCAGCGGCAGGGCGATGCCGCTGATGACGGTGGCGATGCCCAGCAGCACCTGCGTGCCGACCGCCGCATTGATCGCGATCGACGCGCCGCGATGGCCCGCCGCCTTGGCCTTGCGCGCCAGGATGATCAGCATCCCCGCCGCAACCCAGGCCCACCAGCGATGGATGAAATGGACCAGATAGGGATCGCTGCAGACGGTCGCCCAGAGCGAACCGAGCCATTGGATGCCTTCGGGCACCAGATGGTCGTTCATCAGCGGCCAGGTGCTGGAGACATAGCCGGCGTCGAGGCCGGCGGTGAAGGCGCCGAACATCAGCTGGACCAGCAGCACCAGCAGGGTCGCCAGTGCAAAGGGCTGTAATGCGGCGGGCCGGGCATAGGGATTGCGCGCCAGCGCCAGCAGGTCGAGCGCAGTCCAGATCAGCCCGCCAATGATGAAGAGCGCGGTCAGCAGATGCACCGCCAGCCGATAATGGCTGACATCGGTGCGCACCGACAGGCCCGACTTCACCATCCACCAGCCGATCGCCCCCTGCAACCCGCCCAGCGCCAGCAGCGCGACCAGCCGCCAGCCATAGCCGGCCGGGATCGCCCGCCGCGCCGCGAACCAGATCAAAGGCAGGGCAAAGGCGACGCCGATCAGGCGGCCGAGCAGCCGGTGCAGCCATTCCCAGAAGAAGATGAACTGGAAGGCGGCCAGGCTCATGCCCTTGTTGATCTCCTTATATTCGGGGATCTGCTGATAGTCGCGAAACGCCTCCATCCACTGGTCGTGGGTCAAGGGCGGGATCGCGCCGGTGATCGGCTTCCACTGGGTGATCGACAGGCCGGATTCGGTGAGGCGCGTGATGCCGCCCACCACCACCATGCAGAAGACCAGCGCCGCCACGATGAGCAGCCAGCGGGCAATGGCAACGGGACGCGGAGCCGCGCTGAACGCGGTCGGGGAAGAACGTGTCATGCCCGGTCCATGCGCCCATGCCGCCCCCTATTCAAGAGGCACGGACTGGGACAAAAGGTCATGGGGCTGCCATTGCGCGGGGATACAAATCGGCGCACGGGCGTCTCCCACCAACGCATTGCAACGACAGGGTTATGATGAGCCAGCAGAGGGACATTGCCGACATGATCGCCGAACAGGGGCCGATGGGCGCCCTGACCGCGACGATCGACGCGTCCTCGCCTCTGGGGGCCGCCTCGGACTGGTCGCCATCGCTCGTCTCGACGGTGCGGCTGATGCTGTCGTCGCGCGCGGAAATCGTGCTGTTCTGGGGGCCGGATTATTGCGCCCTCTATAATGAAGCCTATGCCCCCACGATCGGCGACAAGCATCCGCGCGTGCTTGGCCGCCCGGCCCGCGAAGGCTGGGCGGAGCTGTGGGATGATCTTGGCCCGCTGCTGCAATCGGTGCGGGACACGGGCGAAACCTTCCATGCCAAGGACCGTCCTTTCTATATCGAGCGCGATGGCGGCCGGGGCGAGGAGGTCTTCTTCGACATTTCCTATTCGCCGGTGTTCGAACTGGATGGGTCGATCGGCGGCGTGCTGTGCATCGTCAGCGAAACCACCGTCCGCGTGCTGGCCGAGCGCGAGGCGCGGGCCGACCGCAACCGCCTCTGGGCGCTGGCGCGCGACCCCTTCCTGATCGCCGACAGCAATGGCATCTGGCTGTCCGCCAGCCCCGCATGGACCGACATATTGGGCTGGTCGCAGGAGGAACTGATCGGCCGCACATCGGAATGGATGGAGCATCCCGACGATGTGAAGCGGACGCGCGGCGAGGTGCAGGATCTGGCCGATGGTCATCCGACCATGCGGTTCGAAAACCGGTTCCGCACCAAGCGGGGCGACTATCGCATCTTTAGCTGGACGGCCGTGCCCGAGGGCGACCTCATCTATTGCGTCGCCCGCGACGTGACCCGGCATCGCGCCGACGCCCAGACCCTGGCTGAAACCGAAGCCGCGCTGCGCCAGGCGCAGAAGATGGAGACGCTGGGCCAGCTCACCGGCGGCGTCGCGCATGACTTCAACAATCTGCTGCAGATCGTCACCGGCAATCTGGACCTGCTGCAACGCGCCCTGCCCGACGACCAGCCGCGCCTGCGCCGCGCCGCCGACAATGCCATGGCCGGGGCCGAACGGGCGGCGATACTGACCCAGCGGCTGCTCGCTTTCTCCCGTCGCCAGCCCCTGGCCCCCGACCGGGTCGATCCCAACCGGCTGATCGCGGGCATGTCGGACCTGCTGCACCGGACGCTGGGCGAGATGATCGAGGTGGAAACGGTGCAGAGCCCGCGGGTCTGGCCGGTCGAGATCGACGTCAACCAGATGGAAAATGCGTTGCTCAACCTCGCGGTCAATGCGCGCGACGCGATGCCGCAGGGCGGCAAGCTGACGATCGAGGTCGCCAACACCCATCTCGACAGCCATTATGCCGCGACCGAGCAGGAAATCACGCCTGGCCAATATGTGCTGATCTGCGTGTCGGACACCGGCATGGGCATGGATGCCGACACGCTGTCCCACGCGATCGAACCCTTCTTCACCACCAAGGATGTCGGACGCGGCACCGGCCTTGGCCTGTCGATGGTCTACGGCTTCGTCAAGCAGTCGGGCGGCCATGTCCGGGTCTATTCGGAGGCCGGCCATGGCACGACGGTGAAAATCTACCTGCCGCGCTATCATGGCCTGCTGCCGGTGACCGAGGAGATCGTACAGGCCCCGCCCCCACCCTGTCCGCAGGCCGGGCAGGAGGTGATCCTGGTGTGCGAGGATGACGAGAATGTCCGCGCCTATTCGGTCGAGGTGCTGCGCGACCTGGGCTATCGCGTGATCGAGGCGGGCGATGGCCCGACTGCCCTCGCGGCGCTGGATGCCGCTGCCGAGCCGATCGACCTGCTGTTCACCGATGTGGTGCTGCCCGGTGGCATGACCGGGGCGGACATTGCTCGCGCCGCCAAGGCGAAGCAGCCGGGACTGCGCGTGCTGTTCACCACCGGCTATGCCCGCAACGCGATCATCCATCATGGCCGGCTCGATCCGGGGGTCGAACTGCTGACCAAGCCCTTCACCTACAGGGCGCTGGGCGAGAAGATCCGTGATATGCTGGACCGGGTGGAAAGCCCGGTCCAGTAAAAGGTCAGGCCTTCACGCGCTGCCAGGCGGCGACCAGGTCGACCGCGCGTTCGCGCACGGTCAGCGCATCGTCGCCCGGACGATAGAGCGCGCCACCCACGCCGATCCCTTCGCAGCCACCGGCGAGCCAGTCGCCGATCGTGTCCGCGCCGGTGCCGCCCACGGCCCAGACGCCGACATGCTTGGGCAGCACATCCTTGACCGCCTTCACATAGGCCGGGCCGAGCTGGGCCGCGGGGAACAGCTTCACCCGACGCGCGCCAGCCTCGACCGCTCGGAACGCCTCGCTCGGCGTCATGAAGCCGGGCAGCAGTTCAAGGCCGAGTTCGGCGCCGCGTGCGATGACGTCGGGGACGGTATTGGGCGTCACCATGATGCGGCCGCCCGCACCTGCCAGCGCTTCAACCGCCTGGATCGTCAACACCGTGCCGCCGCCGATCAGCGCGCGGTCGCCAAAGGCCTGCTGCATCGCGGCGATGCTGACCAGCGGATCGGGCGAATTGAACGGCACCTCGATCACGCGGATGCCGGCTTCCACCAGGGCGGCGGCGATATCGAGCGCCTCTTCGGGCTTCACGCCACGCAGAATGGCGGCGATCGGCGGCGCGCCGTCGGCCAGCAGGTCGTCGAGGATCATGGGTCAGTTCTCCAGAAAGCCAAGGCCAGCCCGCGCACAGGCGTCGCCGTCCAGCGATTGCGAAGCGATGCCCTGCGCATCGAGGGCACGGGCATAGCGATCCGAAAGCCGCGCGTCACCAATCAAGACGACGCCGGTGTCGCCCGCCAGCGCGGCGCGCGCCTCGGCAATCTCGCAGCCGATGACGAGGCCCGACAGATAGCCCAGCGCCCAGTCGGCCGAACGCCCGGCGCGCAGCCGCATCGCCCGCGCCGCGAACAGCGAGGCAAGCAACCGCCCCGCGCCGGCCCGCTCCAGCCCTTCGGCGAAACCGGCCGCTTCCTCTGCCGGATCGGCGTCGGCGGCGGCGATATTGGGGCTGAGCGTCGAACGGTCCCGCAACAGCGCGAACAGTTCGCCTGTCGGCACGGTGCGGAAGCGGATCACCCGGCCATCCTCCACCAGCGTCCATTTGCTGTGGGTGCCGGGCAGCACGATCAGGTGACGGCCGGTGGCGAGCCGGGGATCGAGCGCCATCGCGCCGAAAATCTGCGCCTCCTCGCCGCGCATCACGTCGGCAATGCCGTCGGCGTCGGTGCAGGCGAGGCCCGCCATGATCGCCAGCGGCGCGCCGCGCCAGTCAAAGCGCACGGCAACCTCTGCCCAGCTATCGGCGTCGGCCGGGCAATCGGCATAGGGCGCCTCGACCCAGCCGTCGCGCGCGCCGACCATGCCGCACAGGCGGATCGATGTCGGCAGGCCATCTTCCAGCCAGGGCGCGATCGTCTCGGCAAAGGCGGCTTCCGCCTCGCGGCCGACCACACCGATGCCCGGCCCGTCGCGGCGCGCCACGATCCGCCCCGCTTCCACCCGGAACAGCCGCAGATTGCTGGTCCCCCAGTCGCCGATCACTGCATAGTCGCTCATCGATGATCTGCCCGATTTTTCGCGTTCAACCGCACTTTCCCTCTCTTTGTATCCTTGAAAAGTTATTTGTCTGAGTATATCGGAGAGGCAAGCGCGTCAACGTGCCAAGCCTTTTCAAAGTGTCAGGATGCCCACATGAGCGATTCGTCCAAGCCTACTCCCAAGCTGCGTAGCCGCGCCTGGTTCGACAACCCAGACAATATCGACATGACCTCGCTCTATCTGGAGCGCTACCTGAACTTCGGCCTCAGCCTTGAGGAACTGCGCAGCGGCAAGCCGATCATCGGCATCGCCCAGACCGGCAGCGACCTGTCGCCCTGCAACCGCCATCACCTCGTGCTGGCCGAGCGTATGCGCGAAGGCATTCGCGAAATGGGCGGCATCGCGCTCGAATTCCCGGTCCACCCGATCCAGGAAACCGGCAAGCGCCCGACCGCCGGCCTTGACCGCAACCTCGCCTATCTGGGTCTGGTCGAAGCCATGTATGGCTATCCGCTCGACGGCGTGATCCTGACCAGCGGCTGCGACAAGACCACCCCGGCGCTGCTGATGGCCGCCGCCACCGTCAACATCCCGGCGATCGCCCTGTCGGTCGGCCCGATGCTCAATGGCTGGCACAAGGGCGAGCGCACCGGTTCGGGCACGATCGTGTGGCATGGCCGCCAGCTGCTGGCCGCCGGCAAGATCGACGATGAAGGCTTCATCAAGCTGGTCGCATCGTCGGCGCCGTCGACCGGCTTCTGCAACACCATGGGCACCGCCAGCACCATGAACGCCCTCGCCGAAGCGCTGGGCATGATGCTGCCGGGCAGCGCCGCGATCCCCGCCCCCTATCGCGACCGTCAGGAAGCCGCCTATCGCACCGGCAAGCGCATCGTCGAAATGGTGCATGAGGATCTGAAGCCCTCCGACATCATGACGCTCGACGCCTTCCACAACGCCATCGTCGCCAACTCGGCGATCGGCGGTTCGACCAACGCGCCGATCCACCTGGCCGCCATCGCCCGCCACATGGGCGTCGACCTGCCGCTCAAGGATTGGGAGACCGTCGGTCACAAGGTGCCGCTGCTGGTCAACATGCAGCCGGCCGGCGAATATCTGGGCGAGGATTATTACCGCGCCGGCGGCCTGCCCGCCGTCATCAGCCAGCTGATCGACCAGGGCCTGATCAAGGAAGGCGCGATGACCGTCAATGGCAAGACCATGGGCGAGAATTGCAAGGGCGTGGAGATCGAGGATGAGAAGGTCATCCGTCCCTTCGGCCAGCCGCTCAAGCAGGAAGCCGGCTTCCTGGTGCTGACCGGCAACCTGTTCGACGAAGCGGTCATGAAGACCAGCGTCATCAGCGAAGAATTCCGCATGCGCTACCTGTCGAACCCCGACGATCCCGAAGCCTTTGAAGGCCCGGCGGTCGTGTTCGACGGTCCGGAAGATTATCACCACCGCATCGACGATCCGTCGGTCGGCATCACCGCCGACACGCTGCTGTTCATGCGTGGCGCCGGCCCGATCGGCTATCCGGGTGCGGCCGAGGTCGTGAACATGCGTCCGCCGGCCTATCTGATCACCGAAGGCGTGTCGGCCCTGCCCTGCATCGGCGATGGCCGTCAGTCGGGCACCTCGGGCAGCCCGTCGATCCTCAACGCCTCGCCCGAAGCGGCGGCGATGGGTGGCCTGGCGCTGCTGGAAACCGGCGACCGCGTCCGCATGGACCTGAAGGCCGGCGTGGTGAACGTGCTGATTTCCGACGAGGAACTGGAAGCCCGCCGCGCCAAGCTGGTCGCCGAAGGTGGTTACAAATATCCCGCCTCGCAGACCCCCTGGCAGGAAATCCAGCGTTCGGTCGTCGGTCAGATGAACACCGGCGCGATCCTGGAAGGCGCGGAGAAATATCAGCGCATCGCCCAGACCATGGGCCTGCCGCGCGACAACCACTGATTTGGCATTGATCCGGTAAACGGCGCGTCATTCAAAGGAGGCAACAGGACGTAATTTCCGTGCAGCGATGCTCGAAATTGCGTCCCCTCGTCCCCATCTGATGGGCGCGCCGTTCCGGCAAATATTACCCCCTTTCCACGACATTTCGGGAGATATCCATGTTCAACGGAGCCATTCTGGTCGGTGCTGCCGAGCGCACCGGTGGTGAGCCCTTCTTCGCGGTCGATCCGTCGACCGGCGCCAAGGGCGACGTCGCCTTCCACAACGCCTCGACCGCCGATGTCGCCGACGCCTGCGCGCTGGCCGACAGCGCGTTCGAGGGCTTCTCGACCCTGTCTCCCGAAACCCGCGCGGCCTTCCTGGAAGCCGTGGCCGACCAGATCATGGAAATCGGCGACCTGCTGATCACCACCGCCATGAGCGAAACCGGCCTGCCGCGTGGCCGCCTGGAGGGCGAGCGTGGCCGCACCGTCGGCCAGCTGCGCCTGTTCGCTTCCTATGTCCGCCAGGGCGACTGGCTCGACGTCACCATCGACAAGGCGCTGCCGGAACGCACCCCGCTGCCCCGCAGCGACCTGCGCCGCGTCAACCATGCCGTCGGCCCGGTCGCCGTGTTCGGCGCGTCCAACTTCCCGCTCGCCTTCTCGGTCGCGGGCGGTGACACCGCATCGGCCTTCGCCGCCGGCTGCCCGGTCGTCGTGAAGGGCCACCCGGCCCACCCCGGCACCGGCGAACTGGTCGCCCGCGCCATCGCCGCCGCGGTCAAGGCCAGCGGCCTGCATGAAGGCGTCTTCTCCTACCTGCCCGGCACCACCAACGACCTGGGCGGCGCGCTGGTCGCCGATCCGCGCATCAAGGCGGTCGGCTTCACCGGTTCGCGCGGCGGCGGCATTGCGCTGATGAAGATCGCCGCCAACCGCGAAGAGCCGATCCCGGTCTATTCGGAAATGTCGTCGATCAACCCGGTCGTGCTGTTGCCGGGCGCGCTCGCGGCCCGCGCCGAAGCGCTGGGCACCGCCTTCGTCGGTTCGCTGAGCCTCTTCGCCGGCCAGTTCTGCACCAACCCCGGCATGGTGATCGCGCTCGACAGCCCCGATCTCGACCGTTTCGTCGCTTCGGCGGCGACCGCCCTGTCGGCCAACCAGCCCCATGTCATGCTGACGCCGGGCATCCACGCCGCCTATGAAAAGGGCGTCGAGGCACTGGCCGGCGCGGAAGGCGTCACCACCGTGGCGCGCGGCGCCGAGGCCGAAGGCGTGAACCTGGCCCAGTCGGCCCTGTTCGCCACCAGCGGCGAACAGTTCCGCACCAACCCGGCGCTGTCGCATGAAGTGTTCGGTTCCTCGTCGATCCTGGTGAAGTGCGCCACGATCGAGGAAGTGATCGCCACCATCGCCCAGATGGAAGGTCAGCTGACCGCCACGCTGCAGATGGACGAAAGCGACAATGACAATGCCGCCAAGCTGCTGCCGACGCTGTCGCGCAAGGTCGGCCGCGTGCTCGCCAATGGCTGGCCGACCGGCGTCGAAGTGACCCATGCCATGGTCCATGGCGGTCCCTTCCCGTCGACCTCGGACGGCCGCACCACCTCGGTCGGCACGCTGGCGATGATGCGCTTCCTGCGTCCGGTCTGCTATCAGGACGTCGTCGACGCCGTGCTGCCGCCGGCGCTGCAGGCGGCCAACCCCTGGAAGCTCAACCGCCGCATGGAAGGCAAGCTGGAGCTGGCGCAGTGACCGTCATTTCGCTGGTTCAGTTCAACGAGGGTGGCACGCGCGGCGTCGCCGCCCTCGACCAGACCGGCGCGGCGAAGCGGGTGATGGGCGCAAGCTCCACCCGCCAGCTGGCGCTGGACGCGATCGCGGCGGGTCAGGGCCTGGCCGCCTTTGCGGAAAGCAAGCTGGGCGACGCGGTGGACCTGTCCACCGTCACCCTGCTCTCGCCGATCGACCATGAGGATGCGGCGCATCTGCTGGTCGCCGGCACCGGGCTGACCCATCTTGGTTCGGCCGAAGGGCGCGACAAGATGCACAAGGCCGCCACCTCGGGCGACCTCACCGACTCCATGCGCATGTTCCTGATGGGCGTCGAGGGCGGCAAGCCCGCCGATGACGGCATCGGTGCGCAGCCCGAATGGTTCTACAAGGGCGACGGCCAGATCCTGGTCGATCCGGGCCAGGACTTCACCATGCCGGCCTTTGCCGAGGATGGTGGCGAGGAACCCGAAGTTGCCGGCATCTACCTGATCGACGCCGACGGCACGCCGGTGCGTCTGGGCTTTGCGATCGGCAATGAATTTTCCGATCACATCACCGAACGCGGCAATTATCTGTGGCTCGCTCACTCCAAGCTGCGCCAGGCCTCGCTCGGCCCGGAACTGCTGCTGGGCGACCTGCCGCAGGATCTGCGTGGCACCAGCCGCATCGTCCGCAATGGCGAGACGGTGTGGGAAAAGCCGTTCCTGTCGGGTGAGACCAACATGTCGCACACGATCGCGAACCTGGAACATCATCATTTCAAATATGGTCTGTTCCGCCGCCCCGGCGACATTCATGTCCATTTCTTCGGCACCGCCACCCTGTCCTTCTCCGATGGCTTCGCCACCCAGGAAGGCGATGTGTTCGAGGTCGAGGCCAAGCCCTTCACCCTGCCGGTCCGCAATGGACTCACGCGTGCAACGGACGAGGGCAAGACCAAGGTAAAGGCGCTATGAGCATCAAGGCCGGCCTCGTAGGCCTGGGCAAGATCGCCCGCGACCAGCATCTGCCCGCGATCGCCAAGATCGACGGCATCGATCTGGTCGCCGTCGCCAGCCGCAACGCCCAGGGCGAAGGGGTGAATAATTATCCCGATCTCGGCGCAATGCTGGCGGGCGAGCCCGACATGGATGCCGTCATCCTGTGCCAGCCGCCGCAGGTCCGCTATCAGGCGGCCCGTCAGGCGATCCTGGCTGGCAAGCATGTCTTCCTGGAAAAGCCGCCGGGTGCGACCGTGTCGGAAGTGGATGCGCTGATCGCGCTGGCCAAGGCCAATGGCGTCACCCTCTATGCCAGCTGGCACAGCCGCTATGCCGCCGCCGTCGCCCAGGCCAAGGACTGGATGGCGTCGCGCACGATCGAGCGCATCTCGATCCAGTGGCGCGAGGATGTCCGTCACTGGCATCCGGGCCAGCCCTGGATCTGGGAAGCGGGCGGTTTCGGCGTGTTCGATCCGGGCATCAACGCCCTGTCGATCCTGACCGAAATCGTCGCCGAACCGATCACCCTGCTGTCGGCCGAACTGGAAGTGCCGTCGAACAAGCAGGCGCCGATCGGCGCGACGCTGGCAATGGCGACCGCTTCGGGCGCAAAGATCGACACCGTGTTCGACTGGCGCCAGACCGGTCCCCAGACCTGGGACATCGCGGTCGAAACCAGCAATGGCAAGCTGCTCCTGTCCGAAGGCGGCAACACGCTGACCCTGGACGGCGAAGTCCAGTTGAAGGCGCCGGACGAGGAATATCCGACGATGTACCGGCGCTTCGTCGGGCTGGTGGCGGACAAGGCGATCGACGCCGACACCGCGCCGCTGCGCCTGGTGGCCGATGCCTTCCTTTGTGGCCGGCATTGCCCTACGGCTGATTTTGAGGACTAAATTCAACGGAGGTAGAATGGGGAGCGAGCGCAAGGACGGACCGGAACGCAAGTTCGCGTCGGACGAAGGCTCGCTCCGCATTCACCAGGCGATCGCCCGCGACATGGGCACCGCCATCCTGACCGGCAGGCACAAGCCCGGCGACCTGTTCGAGGGCGAGATCGAGGCGTCGGAACGGCTTGGCGTATCGCGCACCGCCTATCGCGAGGCGATCCGCATCCTGATTGCCAAGGGCATGCTGGAAAGCCGCCCGAAGGCCGGCACCCGCGTCCTGCCGCGCGCGCGCTGGAACGTGCTCGACCCCGAAATGCTCGCCTGGATGTTCGCCGGCGAACCCGACCGCGCCTTCATCCGCGACCTGTTCGAGCTGCGCGGCGTGATCGAGCCGGCGGCGGCCGAATTTGCCGCGCGCCGCCGCACCGACGATCAATTGGCGATCATGGACGCGGCGCTGGCCGAGATGGAACGCTATGGCCTGTCCACGCCGGAGGGACGCGCCGCCGACCAGCGTTTCCACAATGCCATCCTGGCCGCGACCCATAATGACGCGCTGGAGGCGCTGGCCAGCTCGGTCGGCGCGGCGGTCAGCTGGACCACCACCTTCAAGCATCGCAAGAAGCTGTTGCCGCGCGACCCCCTGCCCGATCATCAGGCGGTGCATCGCGCCATCGCCGCGCGCGATACGGCCGCCGCGCGCAACGCCATGGCCGAACTGCTACGCCTGGCCTTTGCCGACATGGATATTGCGCTCAGCGAACCGGGCGCCTGATCAACCGACCTCTGCGCGGGCGCCGGCCGGCATCCACCGGGCCAGACCCGCCCGCCCCTGCCGCGCGATCAGGCCGGTCATGTTGGCGACAGCGAAACTGACACCATGGAGGTTGCGACGCTGGGGCACGCCGGGGATCGGCCGGGGATGGCCCGAGGCGAAAGCCAGCCCCGCCCGCAGCCGAAAATCGTCGCGCGGACAATCCCAGTCGAGGCCGACACCCAGCACCATATCCAGACTGCCGGGATAGCAGGGCGTGCCCTCATTATCGCGCGCTGCGACGATCAGGATGCCGGCCGCCAGCGCCCGTTCGGCGGCGGCTGCGAACGCCCCGCCATGGGCCGGATTGACGGTGCCGAGGCTGAGGTTGATGAGGTCCACCCGCGCCGCCACCGCCCGGTCGATCGCCGCGACCAGCGCCCGCGCGGTGGTGCTGAGTGCGTCATGGAAGACCCGGATCGGCAGGCAGAGCGCATCGGGCGCCTGATCCTGGATCGCGGCGATGACGGCGGTCCCATGGCCAAGCCGGTCGCCTGTGTCAGCTTCGTTGTCACGCCCATCCTTGGCGATCGCATAGCCGGGCAGCAGCCGGGCGGCATCGACATGGGGATGATCGGGATGGACGCCGCTGTCTATGACGGCGATGCGCAGCGGATCAGGCATGAACCAGCTCGGACTGCTGCACCATATGCGCCTGCCCGTCGGTGACCGTCACGATCCGGTCGGCGATCCGCGCCAGAGCCGGCTTGTGGGTGATGAGGATGATCGTCGCATCGGGCAGCGTCCCGCGCAGCCGCTCCGCCACCAGCGCCTCGGTCTCGCCATCCAACGCCGATGTCGGCTCGTCCAGGATCAGCACCGATGGCCGGCGCAGCAGCGCGCGGGCGATGACGATGCGCTGCCGCTCGCCCGCCGACAGCGCCAGCCCCCGCTCGCCGGTGCGGGTGCCCAGCCCCTCGGGCAGTCGCGCCAGGAACGCGTCCAGCCCGGCGGCATGGGCCGCCGCCTCGATATCCTCAATGCGCACATCCGGCAGGGCAAAGCCGATATTGGCGGCGATACTGTCATTGAACAGCCAGGGCGACTGGTCGACCAGCATCACCTCGCGCCGCAGATCGTCGAGCCGCAGGTCGCGCAGGTCATGGCCGTCGAGCAGGATGCGTCCCCCGGTGGGATCGGCATGGCGCACCATCAGGTCGGCCATGGTCGACTTGCCGACGCCGCTCGGCCCCAGGATGGCGCAGATGCTCCCGGCGGGGATGGACAGGTCCATGTCGCGCAGCACCGGATCGCGATCATAGCGCATCGCCACCTGCTCGAAGCGCACCTCGCCGCGCACCCGGCCGATCGGCGGGGCATCGGCGCGCTCCTCGACATCGGGCCTTGTATCGAACAGGTCGAAAATGCGGCCCAGCGACACCCGCGCCGACGCCAGTCCCGACGTCAGCCCCATCAGCGTCTGGATCGGCGACAGCAGCCGCATATGATAGGTCATGAAGGCGACGAGCGTGCCGATGCTCATGTCGCCCTCGATGATCCGCCAGCCGCCATAAAGGATCACGGCGGAGGTCGCTCCGGTCATCAGCGTGCCGGGCAGCGCCCCGGTCATGTAGGAGGCGACCTGCATCCGCAGCATCGCGCCGACAAAGGCGTCATTCTTCGCCTTGAAGCGCCCAACCTCATGCTCGCCGGCGCGCAATGCGGTGACGACGCGCATGCCCATCACCGTATCGACCAGCAGGCTGCCGAGATCCGCGCCCCGCTCGCGCATGTCGCGGGTCAGCGCGGTCAGCCGGCGCTGATAATAAGTGAAGGCCACCAGGCTGGCTGGCACCAGCAGTATGCCGACCAGGAACAGCCGCCAGTCGAGCCAGAGCATCATCGCGACGCAGCCGACGAAGAAGAGCAGGTTGCTGACCACCGACAGCAGGGTGTCGGACGCGATCCGCTGCACATCGCTCACATCGCTGTTCATGCGCGAGACGAGGTCGCCCAGCCGGAAACTGGCATAGAAGCGCGGCGAGAGCGTCTGGAGATGGCGCAGCAGCGCGGCGCGCATGTCATAGAGCATCGCCGCCGACAGCCGGACATAGCGATAGCTCGCAAGGATGTTGACGCCGAAACCCAGCACCGTGACCGTAATCATGATGCCGGCAATCCGCCACAGCGCCCCCATGTCCCGCCGCAGCAGCGCCTGATCGATCATCAGCTTGGACAGATAGGGCTGCGCCAGCCCCAGCGCGGTCGACAGCACACTGATCGCCAGCACCAGCAGCAGCCCGCGCCGATAGGGCCGGATATAGGGGAGCAGCCGGCGATAGCTGCGCCATTCAGCGACAGGCGCGCTCATGCCGCCATCCCCCGTGGCACCAGCCGCAGGCCATGCAGCGCAAATTGCGGCTCGGGCAGTGTCGCCAGCAGCCCGGTACACCAGTGATGCCCCTGCATCAGCGCCTCATGTTGGGTGCGCCACCAGTCACCCCGGCCGCCATCGGCATAAAATTGGGCGCAGAGCAGCAGATGCCGCCGCATCGCCGCGATCAGCATCGCCTGATAATGACCGAGCAGCGCGGCCCGGTCGCCGCCTTCCGCGATGCCCGTCAGCACCGCGCTCGCCAAGATCGCCTCCCGCACCGACTGGGCCGTGCCGTCGCCACAGATCGGATCGAAGCCGATCGCCGCCGTGCCACAGGCCAGCCAGTCGTCGCCGACCAGCGGCAGATGCAGACGCGGCGCGACCAGAAAGGGGCGCGACGATCCGCCGATCGGATCGACCACCGGCGCGATCAACCGGCTCTGTGCCAGCAGCGCGTCGATTTCGCCACCAACGCCCAGCAGCCAGCCCTCTTCCCCGTCCGCCGGCACCAGGAACAGCCAGCCGCTCTCGACCGCCTCGACCCGCCCTTCTTCGCGGCAGGCCGGATCGCGCAGCCGCACGCGGGCGGCGACGGCATGGCGCTCGCCAAAGGCATGCAGTTCGCCGATCGGCAGCGGCGGCGCGGCATGGATGGTGAAATCGGGCGTGGCCATCGACGCTTCGTCGGGCACGGCCAGCGCGGCCTGCACCATCGCCTCCGAAGCCAGCACGGCATCATGCGGCACCAGCACCGGCGCGCCGCCCCAGGCGACCAGCCGGCGGCGCAGGCGCGGGGCATCCGCGAACAGGTCCGGCCGGGCGAACAGATCGCGCATCAAGGCCAGCGCCGCCTCGCTCAGCAACAGGCTGGGCACGGG
>NZ_NOIW01000048.1:0-40921 GCF_002708645.1 Sphingobium sp. IP1 | reverse complement strand
GGCCTGTTAAGTCCATGAAGCGGACATGCCCTCCCCTGACCCCTCCCGCAAGCGGGAGGGGAATATTATTTCAGAGCCGTGCGGCCTTCATCGCGAAGATCGTCTCATGCGGCTGATACGCCGCCATCTGGTCCAGCAGCCCTTCGATGCTGTCATCATGGATCATGATGCCGGCATGCTGCGGCCGGATGAAGCCGGCTTCCACCATCTGCCGGTTGAAGCCGATCAACTGGTCATAGAAGCCCGCGACGTTGAGCAGCCCGACCGGCTTGTTGTGATAGCCCAGCTGCGCCCAACTGATCGCCTCCCACAGCTCGTCCATCGTGCCGACGCCGCCCGGAATCGTGACGAAACCGTCCGACAGGTCGGTGAAGAGCTGCTTGCGCTGGTGCATGGTCTCCACCACGTGCAGTTCGGTGCAGCCGCGATGCGCGACTTCGGCGCCGACCAGCGCTTCGGGGATCACGCCGATCACCTCGCCGCCCGCTTCCAGCGCCGCATCCGCCACCGCGCCCATCAGGCCCAGCCGTCCGCCGCCATAGACGACACCGATGCCGCGCTGTGCCAAAGTGCGGCCGACATGGCGCGCCGCGTCGATATAGGTGAGGTCGGCCGGCGTCGCCGAGCCACAATAAACAGCCAGTCTTTTCATCATCTTCCAGTCCCGAAGCGCCGCGCGCTCCTCAAGCCATGTCCTGCAGCATCAGCGCCGCGGTCGCCTTGGCGCTGCCCACCACGCCGGGGATGCCCGCGCCGGGATGGGTGCCGGCCCCTACCAGATAAAGGTTGGGAATGACATCATCGCGATTATGGGCGCGGAACCAGGCGCTCTGGGTCAACAGCGGCTCCAGACTGAAACCGCTGCCCAGATGGGCATTGAGGTCGCGGCCGAAGTCGCTCGGCGCATAATGGAACTGGGTCACGATGCGCGAGCGTATGTCGGGGATCAGCCGATGCTGGATCTCGTCCAGGATGCGCTCGGCATAGGCCGGCGCGAAGCGATCCCAGTCGATCGGCAGCTTGCCCATGTGCGGCACCGGGGCGAGCGCATAGAAGGTCGAATAGCCCTCCGGCGCCATCGACGGATCGGTGACGGTCGGGTGATGCAGATAGAGCGAGAAATCCGCCGGCAGCACGCCATGGCTGTAGATATCGGTCAGCAGCCCCTCATAGCGCGGGCCGAATAGGATCATATGGTGGGGAATGCCCGGCCAGCTGCCCTTGATGCCGAAATGCAGCACGAACAGGCTGGGCGACCATTTCTTGTGCTGCAGCTTTTCCGCCTGCTTCTGTCCGCGCGGATGATGGCCCAGAAGGTCGCGATAGCTGTGCATCAAATCGCCATTGCTGGCGATCGCGTCCGCCTCCCCGCGCCAGCCCGACGCGGTGCGCACCGCCACCGCCCGGTCGCCATGAGTCTCGATCTCGACCACCGCATCGCCCAGCCGCAGCACGCCGCCCAGCCGCTCGAAATGGGTCGCCATGCCCTGCACCAGCCGGTTGGTGCCGCCCTTGGCGAACCACACCCCGCCATCCTTCTCCAGCTTGTGGATCAGGGCATAGATGCCGCTGGTGGTCATCGGATTGCCGCCGACCAGCAGGCTGTGGAAGGACAAGGCCTGGCGCAGCTTCTCGTCCTTCACATGGCTCGACACGATCGAATAGACCGATCGCCAGGCCTGATATTTGGCGAGGCTCGGCCCCGCCCGCACCATCGAGGCGAAGTCGAGGAAGGCGACCGAGCCTAGCTTGCGATAGCCCTCCTCATAGACGCCGTCGGCATAGTCGAGGAACCGCTCATAGCCCGCGACATCCTCGGGATTGAGCTTGGCGATCTGCGCGCGCAGCGCCACCTCGTCGTTGGAATAGTCGAAATTGGTGCCGTCGCGCCAGTTGAGCCGGTAGAAGGGCGACACCGGCACCAGGCTGACATCCTGCGCCATGTCGTTCCCCGACAGGCGCCACAATTCGGCCAGGCAGGCCGGATCGGTGATGACCGTCGGCCCCGCGTCGAAGGTAAAGCCGTCCTTCTCCCACATATAGGCGCGGCCACCGGGGCGGTCGCGCGCCTCGATCAGGGTGGTTGCCACCCCGGCCGACTGCAGACGGATGGCCAGCGCCAGGCCGCCAAAGCCCGCGCCAATGACAATCGCTTTCCGCTCCATCAGGCGGGTGGGTTCAGCAATGCGTGCATGGCATCCCTTATGCGCACCGGGGGACGCCCGCACAAGATGCGGATGCGATCGGCGATGGTCGATCGCCCGGCATAGAAGCGCTGGATCAGCCCCGGCCGCAGCCGATAGAAGCGGGCAAAGATGCGCCAGCGCTGGTCCGGCACCGCAGCGCCGAAGAGCATCCGGCCAAGCAGCCGATAATAAAGTCCCTTCTTCCAGTGCGCCGCAGCATAGGTCCGCGTCGCCGCCGGCAGGCCCTTCAAGGGCTGCTCCACCAGCCAGGTCGCGAATCGCACCGCATCGGGCAGCGAATAGCCGGTCATCGGCTGGAACAGCCCGGCCTTCACCCCGGCCCGCGCGACCGGGTCATCGGCCGGCCAGTAACGGTCGAAATCGCCGCCATGCACCACCGGCAGCACGCCGCTCTCGCTGTGGATAACTTCCTCCACCTGCCACCCCTGCGCCTGCGCATAGGCGGCGATCCGCTCCGCGATCCCTGCCTCGTCCAGCGCGGGGCTATCGCTATAATAGGTATCCTCGACAAAGATCGTCCGGGCGTCGCGCGGCAGCAGATAGACGAAGCGATAGCCGTCGATCTGCGCCACCGTCGCATCCATGATCACCGGCCGCGCAATCCCGTGCGGCTGCGCCAGCCGCAGCGTCTGCCCGACGAATTTCTGCCAGCCACAGCGCAGCGCCGACAGGTCGCCCGCGCCCCGCGCATCGATCATCGCATGGGCGTTGATCCGCCGCCCATCCTCCAGCACCAGAAATTGCCGGCCGATCGTCGCCACCCGCGCGCCGGTCAGCAAGTGATCGCCCAGCGCCGCCCGCACATGCGCGTCGAAACGGGGGGAGGCGATGCTGTTATAAGGGGTGTCGAGTTGCCGCCGATAGCCGGGAAAGCGCACTTCATGCCCCTGCGACCAGCGGCTGCTGACCAGCGGATCGACCAGCCAGCGGTCGCGCGCATCGACATCGCCGTCGAAGAAGGACCAGATATGATTGCCGCCGACATGATCGGCCTGCTCGATCAACAGGATGCGCGTACCCGGCCGCCGCTCGGCAAAGGCAAGCGCGATCAGCCCCCCGGCAAGGCCCCCGCCGATAATCGCAAGATCGCATTCCAGATCAGCCACTCCCCCTGTTAGCGACGCCGACGCCAAAGGCAAAGCGGGATGGTCCGGCTGGGATGGGTGGGTAACGGAATGGCGGCTTTAGTCGGAAGCAATCTTAAAGCCGCCATTAGAAAAGCGGGTTGTGCCTAACACCGCCTGACATATTCATGCCGCACGACCAAAGATCGAGGGTGCCGCTATCGACGACATAGGTCGCAGAAGCCGCGAAATAATCCCTGTCATCGATAACGCTTTTTCTCTCGACTGATTTTACAAAGCGCCCGGCCGGGAGCCGATCATGCCCAGCGAGATGGATGGCAACATCGATGCGATTTGGATCGATTTTCCATCCTCGCTTGGCGAATTGATACTCCCTCCGCATTTCGGATATATGCTTTAAGCATGGGTCTCGGCCCAACCGCGCCTCTATGACTACGACGTCTTCTATCTTCGGCTTGCCTGTAGGACACCCGGCCATGAAGAGTAGGCTAGGAAGTAAAGCGTAACCTGCATGAGCCATTCGACAATGCTATGCTGCACGGTCAATGTCTGCAACCGGGATTGACGATGGCGACTATTCACTGCCGCAAATGGTCGCAGGCCGACCTACCCACATCCGTCATGCCGGGCTTGACCCGGCATCCCGCTTTTCGATGCGACAGATAAAGAAGCGAGACCCCGGCTCAAGGCCGGGGTGACGATGATGGTGAGGGCTGCTCTTGGTCGTACCCGGCCCATTGAACTCGACCCGCTGCCTGCCCTGTGGATAAAAATAGGGCCGGTGTTTTCACACCGACCCCAAGGCATGTTCGCAGGAGGAACAAGGTGAGGCGGGGGGGCCGTCCCCGGGGGGGGCGCCCCGCCCTGCCAATCTCAGTAATTGTAGGCGCGCTCGCCATGCTCGCCGAGGTCGAGGCCTTCATATTCGACCTCCTGGCTGACCCGCAGGCCGGTGATGGCCTTGGCGATGAAGATGGCGATGGCAGTGCCGATCGAGGCCCAGATGATGGTCACGACGACCGCTTCGATCTGGACGAGCAACTTGGCGCCGATTTCATAGTCCGCCGCGCCGGGGCCGCCGAGGGCCGGCGAGTAGACGATGGCGGTGCCGATGGCGCCGATCATGCCGCCGATGCCGTGGATGCCGAAGGCGTCCAGGCTGTCGTCATAGCCAAGCTTGGGCTTGAGCACGGTGACGGCATAGAAGCAGATGATCGAGGCAACGGCGCCCAGCACGATCGCACCGAACGGGCCCGAGTTGCCGGCGGCCGGGGTGACCGCGACGAGGCCGGCGATAACGCCCGAGCAGAAGCCCAGGGCCGATGCCTTGTGGCCATTGACGCGTTCGATCAGCATCCAGAACAGGCCGCCCGATGCGGTGGCGACGAAGGTGTTGATCATGGCGAGCGCGGCCGAACCATTGGCTTCCAGCGCCGAACCGGCGTTGAAGCCGAACCAGCCGGCCCACAGCAGGCCGGTGCCGACGGCGGTCAGCGTCAGGCTGTGCGGGGCCATCGGTTCCTTGGGATAGCCGATACGCTTGCCCAGGATGATCGCGGCGACCAGCGCCGAGACGCCGGCGTTGATGTGGACCACGGTGCCGCCTGCGAAATCGAGCGCGCCGGCCTTGAAGAAATAGCCCGAAGCAGCCCAGACCATGTGCGCGATCGGGAAATAGACGATCGTCAGCCAGACGGCGGCAAACACCATCACGGCCGAGAATTTGATGCGTTCGACCACCGAACCCAGCACCAGCGCAACGGTGATCGCGGCGAAGGTCATCTGGAAGCAGACGAAGACATATTCCGGAATCTCGACGCCGGCGGTGAAGGTCGCGGCCTGCGAAGCGGGCGTGATGCCCTTCAGGAACGCCTTGTCGAAGGTCGAGACGACGTTGGAGAGGCCGCTGGTATAATCGGGGCCGAAGGCCATCGAATAACCGTACATGACCCAGATCAGCATGGCGAGGCAGGCGGCGGCGCCGATCTGCGTCATCACCGACAGCATGTTCTTGCTGCGGGCAAGGCCGCCATAGAACAGGGCGAGGCCCGGCAGGATCATCAGGAAGACGAGGATGGTAGAGGTCATCATCCAGGCAACGTCGCCCTTGTCCACGGTCGCGGCCGGCGCGGCCGCGTCCTGTGCCCAGGCGGGCAGCGCGGCGAACAGCGAGAGGCCGGTGGCCCCCAGCGCGCCGCAAATCTTCTTCGAAAAGGTCATCATTCCCCCCTTCTTACAGCGCGGTTTCGCCGGTCTCGCCGGTGCGGATGCGCACGGCCTGGCCGACATCGAGGACGAAGATCTTGCCATCGCCGATCGCGCCCGAATTGGCGGCGGCCTGCGTCGCTTCCACCACGCGCGGCGCGAGGTCGTCGTCGCAGACCACCTCGATCTTGATCTTGGGAACCATGTTGGTGGAATATTCGGCGCCGCGATAGATTTCGGTCTGGCCCTTCTGGCGACCAAAGCCCTTCACTTCGCTGACCGTCATACCGGCGATGCCAAGCGAGGAAAGAGCCTCGCGGACATCGTCAAGCTTGAACGGCTTGATGATAGCCATGACAAGTTTCATGTCGCCCCCTTATTTGGTGTGCGGCGACATACCAGCAAGAGGCGTGCCAATTTGCTAATGACGCATTAACGCGGGATTTCCACTAGGGGAGATTGTTGCGCCGCCGAAAAAATGTGCAGATGCACAGCCATGCCTAAAAAATAGGCATGTTCCCGCCTACCATTGCGATCCTTCGGCGACTGCTGCCGCTTCGGCGGGCAGGGTGGTGCGACCAAGAGCGGCGTTGCGATGGGGGAAACGACCAAAGCGCGCGATGGTTGCATGATGCTGGCGGGCGAAATCGAGCGACCGGGCGTCGCCGGTCCCTTCGAAAAAGGAGAGAAGGAGCGCGGGCCCGCCCCGCCAATCTGGATGTCATAGCCCAGCGCGATGGCGCCGCGCGCCACCTCACGGGCGATCGGGTCGGTGGCAAAGGCCTGGGCCTGGCCGCGGAACATGTTGCGGGGCAGCTGGTCGAACAGCAGCACGGCGGCCAGCGCATCGTCGGCGCGGTCGAGGAAGCTTTCGGGCGGAAGCGTCCGCTTCTCGCTCCACAGGACGGCGAAGCGGTCGATGCAATGCTGGTCGAGCGCCGGATCATGGCTGTACCAGCCTTCCTCGCCCACTTGGTTGAACCAGAAGTCGAGCAGGGCGGCCGCCCAGTCGGCGGTCACGGCGTCATGGCTGTCGGTCAGCATGTTCATACGCAAAATACGTATCGATCGTCGCCCGGTTCCTCGGCCCATGGCGGCGGCGGGTCGGGTGACCGCGCCGCCATGGCAGCAATGGGGTCAGGCGGCGGTGCCGCCGACGGTCAGCCCGTCCATCAGCAGGGTCGGCTGGCCGACGCCGGCCGGCACGCTCTGTCCGCCCTTGCCGCACATGCCGATGCCTTCGTCGAGCGCCCAGTCATTGCCGATGCCGATCACCTTGGTCAGCGCGGTCGGACCGTCGCCGATCAGGGTCGCGCCCTTGATCGGATCGCCGATCTTGCCATTCTCGACCTTGTAGGCCTCGGTGCAGGAGAAGACGAACTTGCCCGAGACGATATCGACCTGGCCGCCGCCGAAGCTCTTGGCGAAGATGCCCGACTTGACGCGCGACAGCAGCTCTTCCGGATTGTCCTGGCCACCCTTGATGAAGGTGTTGGTCATGCGCGGCATCGGCGCATGGGCATAGGATTCGCGGCGGCCATTGCCGGTCGGCGCAACGCCCATCAGCCGGGCGTTGAGGCGGTCCTGCATATAGCCCTTGAGGATGCCGTCCTCGATCAGCACATTTTCCTGGGTCGGCGTGCCTTCGTCATCGATCGACAGCGAGCCGCGGCGATCGAGGATGCTGCCATCGTCGACCACGGTGACGCCCGGCGCGGCGACGCGCTGGCCGATGCGGCCGGAAAAGGCGCTGGTGCCCTTGCGGTTGAAATCGCCTTCCAGGCCATGGCCGATCGCTTCATGGACCAGCACGCCCGGCCAGCCGGGGCCGAGCAGCACGGTCATTTCGCCGGCGGGTGCGGCGACCGAGCGGAGATTGACCTGCGCCTGGGCCAGCGCTTCGTCGATGGCGCGGTTCCAGATGCTGGGGTCCATCACCTGATCATAGAGATAGCGGCCGCCAATGCCGAACACGCCAGTTTCGCGCCGGCCATTTTCTTCTAGGATGACCGAGACGTTGAGGCGGACGAGCGGGCGGATGTCGCTGGCGGTGAAGCCGTCGGCGCGGACGATCTCGATCACCGACCAACTGCCGGCTAGGCTCACCGAAACCTGGGCGACGCGCGGGGCGCGGGCGCGGGCGGCGGCGTCGATCGCGGCGCACAGGGTCACCTTCTCGGCGAAGGGCACCAGCTCCAGCGGATTGGCGTCGGTATAGAGGTGGCGATTGGTGCGCTGGGGCGGCGGGGCGGGCTGGCCCTTGGCCGGATCGAGCAGGGTCAGCGTCTGCGCCGCCTTGCGGATAGCCGCTTCGCTCAGGTCATTGGCATGGGCAAAGCCGGTCATCTCGCCCGACACACCGCGCAGGCCGAAGCCGGCATCGGTCGAATAATCGGCGGTCTTGAGCCGGCCGTCGTCAAAGCCGAAGCTCTCGCTGGCGCGATATTGGAGGTAGAGCTCGCCATCGTCGCAGGCCGAAAGCGCCTGCGCGGTCAGGCGGCGCGCGCCATCGGGATCGAGCAGGCCCGGACGATAGAGCAGGCCGCGGGCATCAGTGAATTGCGAAGCGAGATCGGTCATGCCGCCCGATATAGGCGCGGCATGACGGATGCCCAATGGAAATTTTAGAGGGTGCCTTAGAGGCTGGCGCCCGAGGCGATGTCCGGCTTGTTGCCTATCTCGGCATTGTCGGCGACGCCGCCGGCCAGCACGAAGCGGCGATCGCAATAGCCGCAATCGACATAGCCATGCTCGTCGATTTCCAGGAAGACGCGCGGATGGCCAAGGGCGGCGGGAATGTCACCCGAACCGTCGCAGGAGACGCGGGACTTGGTGACTCGGATGATTTCGGGCGGCTGGATCATGGGAGGCGGAATTAGCAGCGGTGACGCGGCGCCGCAATATCTGGCAGCGCGTGATTACATCAGCGGATAGAGGGGCTGGGTGCAGCCGGCGTCGGCAGGGGGCTTTGCCGCGATCCTTGCGCTTGGGGGCTTGGCTTGCCAGTCGGCGCAATTGCCGACCGCCATCACCGCGAAAGGCGACAGCATCAGCAATATCGGCGCGACGGAGCCGCCAAGGAAGACGCTGATCGGCATGGGCGAGAAGATGCCGGAACCATGCTTGCTGCAGGATGAATGTTACGGGTGCGGATCGGGGCGGGTTTGCGGGGGCGCTAAGCCCTTCGCTGTCGCTCGGGAGGTTCGCCGGAAGCCGTCCCCCGGACGGCTTCTCATTCGGCGAAACTGGTGGGCGATGACGGGCTCGAACCGCCGACATTCTCGGTGTAAACGAGACGCTCTACCAACTGAGCTAATCGCCCCCATGGGGTGCGGGCGCTTCTAGATTTTTTTGGGCGCGGGTCAAGCGGCCTTTATCCGATGGGGCAGATCAGTGCGCGCGATAGCGATGGCTGGCGCCGAACCAGCGAATGAGCTTCTCGGCCGCATCGTCGGCCAGCGCGATGAAGATGCGGCGGCCGTCATGCGGATCGGCGCGGCGCTCGACCAGGGCCTTGTCAGTGAGCGTGCGAATCCAGCGCAGCGCCGTGGTCGGCGGCACGGCGGACGCGATGCAGAGGCTGGAGACCGAGACATGGGCCTGTTCCAGCCGGGCGGCGAGCAGATCGAGCATCATGTCCCAGGCCGGATCGGCGAACAGGTCGCCGGGCAGGAAATCGGCGCGCAGCCGGCGGGCGCGCAGCAGGTCGCGGACCTGGGCGGCGGTGACGGAAGCGGTTTCCGCCATGGTGGCCGCGCCGATCGTGGCCATGGCCGGCATGGCGGTATAGCCACCCTGGCGGTCGGCGATGCGCGCGGGCATGTCGAACGCGGGGAGCGTCGGGCGCGGCCGATCGGTCAGGGCCTCGATCGTGCGGGCGAGACGGCTGACTTCCTCGCTCAGCCGCTGCAGCCGGTTGCCGTCGCTTTCATGGGTGGCGTCATGCAGATTACGGGGCAGAGCATCGCCGTGCGCGGCGGCGAGCAGGGCGGCGGCGATGTCGCTATTGTCGGGACTGCACAGCAACTGGGTCTGCGGGCTGCGCATGCAGGCATAGGCCATGTCGAGCGTCTCGATCCCGGCGAGCAGGACGACCGCCATGCGATTCTGGATCGCGATCGTCTCGACCTGAACGATCAGCCGTTCGAGCAGCGGATCAGGCTGGTGGCAGAGCAGCAGGACGACATCGCACCCGACCTGCATGTCGAGCCGGGCGGCGGCCCGGTCGAGCGGGACGGTGCCGAGCAGGCGCAGGCCGGCGGCATGGGCCAGCATGGCAGCATCGTCGAACCACTCGTCATCGGCAACGATCAGCAGCCCGCGCCGGTCATCCGGCGCGGCATAGGGGCTATCATGATCGGTCGAGAAGGGACTGGCCATCACCACGCAATCTCCCGTGCCTGTTATGTTCCGCAGCTTAGCCGCTTGCCCACCGGGCGCAGCCGGCGCTGACTCCATAATGGCGCAAATGCACGGGGCTGTCGTGATGGCCGTCACGCGGCCGAGATATCGGCGGGGATGCGGAAACGAAAAGGGCGCCGGCTGATGCGGGCGCCCTGTTCTGCCTATTCGATCCGAAATGGACTCATTTCGTCGCAGGTCAGACCGCGGTGCGGCGGGCGAAGTCGATATAGAGTTCGCGCAGCCGGGTCGCGACCGGGCCGGGGGTGCCGTCGCCGACCGGCTGGCCGTCGATCCTGACGATCGAGAGGCAGAAGGTGGACGCGCTGGTCATGAAGGCTTCCTTGGCGGCGAGCGCTTCGGCGAGGGTGAAGGGGCGACGGATGACGGCGATGCCGCTTTCTTCGGCAAGGGCCGTCAGCGCCGCGCCGGTGCAGCCGGCCAGCACCGACTGGCTGTAGGGGCGGGTGACGATGCCTTCGTCGGTGACGATGAAGGCGGTGGAGGAGGCGCCCTCGGTGATGAAGCCATCCTCGATCATCCAGGCTTCCTGCGCGCCGGCTTCCTTGGCGGCCATCTTGGCCATCGCCTGGGCAAGCAGGCCGACGCTCTTGATGTCGCGCCGCGCCCAGCGCAGGTCGGCCATGGTGGCGACCGCGACGCCGGTTCTGGCGGCGGGCACATCGAGGAAGGTCTTGTTCTGGACGAACATGAACAGGGTCGGCTGCAACCCGGCCGGCGGGATGAAGTCGCGGGTGACATCGGCGCCGCGGGTGATCTGGAGATAGACCAGCCCCTCGCCAAGGCCGTTATGGGCGACCAGCGCCTTCTGCGCCGCCTCGATCTCGTCCAGGGTCAGCGGCAGGGCGATGCCGATTTCCGTGCAGGAGCGTTCCAGCCGGGCAAGATGGCTGGCGCTGTCGACCAGCCGGCCATCGATCACGGCCGCCACTTCATAAATGCCGTCGGCGAACAGGAAGCCGCGATCGAGCGGGGAGATGCGGACGTCTTCGAGCGGCAGAAACTGGCCGTTGAGATAGGCGACGGACATGGCGGCGGGCGATCCTTGATCTGGTGATTTACGCCGCCGCTTTTGCCGCCGCGGCGGCCGGGGTCAAGGCAGCGAAATAGGATTTGCTCCGCTTAACTTCGCATATTTCCCGCACATTGTGACATTATCTTGCGCTGGCCTGATCCTATCGGAAAGTCAGGGGATGGCAGCGCCGATGATAGGGGAAAAGGCTGCTGTAGGACAGGCTCAGGCGGCCTTGCCCTTGAGCGCCTTTTGCCGGCGGCGCTGGACCGAGGAGCCGATGCCCATGGATTCGCGATATTTGGCGACGGTGCGGCGGGCGATGTCCATGCCCTTGGCGCGCAGCAGGTCGACCAGCGTGTCGTCGGAGAGGATGGCATGGGCCTCCTCCGCGCCGATCAGCGCCTTGATATGGCTCTTCACCGCCTCGGCCGAGACGGCGCCATCGCCATCCGCCGCCGCGACGCCGCTGGTGAAGAAATATTTGAGTTCGTAAAGGCCGCGCGGGCAGGAGAGATATTTGTTCGAGGTGACGCGGCTGACGGTCGATTCATGCATCTCGATCGCGTCGGCGACCGCGCGCAGGGTCAGGGGCTTGAGATAGGCGACGCCGTTGCGGAAGAAATCCTCCTGCTGGCGGACGATCTCGCTCGCGACCTTGATGATCGTCTTCTGCCGCTGGTCGAGTGCCTTGACCAGCCAGTTGGCGCTGGCGAGGCAGTCGGCCAGCCAGGCCTTGCTCGCCTTGTCCTGCGGGCCGCCGGCCAGTTCGACATAATAGGTGCGGTTGACCAGCACGCGCGGCAGGGTGGCGCTGTTGACCTCTATGCCCCAGCCTTCGCGGGTGCGGCTGACGAACAGGTCGGGCGTGACCGGCGTGGCGCTGTCGCTGGCGAAGCGCAGGCCGGGCTTGGGATCATAGCCGCGCAGTTCGCGGATCATGTCGGCCAGATCCTCCTCATCCACGCCGCAGATGCGGCGCAGCTGGGGCAGGGCGCCCTTGGCCAGCAGGTCGAGATTGGCGAGCAGCCGCTGGATGCAGGGATCGTAGCGGTTCGCCTCCTTCGCCTGAAGGGCGAGGCATTCGGCAAGCGAGCGGGCGCCCACGCCGGTGGGATCGAAGCTGTGGATAACTTCCAGCACGCCTTCCACCGTGAAGAGTGGAACGCCCAGGCCATGGGCGGTCTGGAGCAGATTGGCCTCCAGATAGCCCGCTTCGCTGATCTGGCCGATCAGCTGGGTGGCGATCAGCAGGTCCATGCCCGACAGCGTGCTGCGGGCCTGGTCCATCAGATGTTCCTGCAGGCTGGGCGCGGCATTGGCGAAACTGTCGAAATCGACCGCTTCGCCCGAACCGCTGCCGCCGCCGAGCATGTCGAGCGAGCCTGAACCGCTGCCCGCGGCCATGCGGTCGGCCGGACCATCGTCGATGAAGGTTTCCGCGCCATGATCGACGTCGAGCGGGCTGTCGGCGCCGCCCAGCCCCTGGGCGATCAGATCGTCGCTGGCACCGGTTTCTGCGGCCAGCGTGGGCGCCTCCACCTCGCGGTCGACGCCGCTGCCCTCACGGCCGCCGTCATCGGCGGCGCCCTGTTCGAGCAGCGGGTTCTTTTCCAGTTCGCCCGCGACGAACGCCTCGATCTCCAGATTGGACAGCGCCAGCAGCTTGATCGCCTGCTGGAGCTGCGGCGTCATCACCAGAGACTGGCTCTGGCGGATGTCGAGGCGTGGCCCGAGCGCCATCAGCCGGGCCGTCCTGCATCAGCGAGGGGGCGCCGGCCGATCATGTCAGAGCTGGAAATTCTCGCCCAGATAGAGGCGACGAACATCGGGATGGGCGACCAGTTCGGTCGGGCTGCCGGCGAACAGCACCTGGCCGCTGTAGATGATGCAGGCGCGGTCGACGATTTCCAGCGTCTCGCGCACATTATGGTCGGTGATGAGGACGCCGATGCCGCGCGTCTTGAGCTGCTTCACCAGGTCGCGAATGTCGGCGATCGACAGCGGGTCGATGCCGGCGAACGGCTCGTCGAGCAGCACGATCGAGGGATCGGCGGCGAGCGCGCGGGCGATTTCGCAGCGACGCCGTTCGCCGCCCGATAGCGCCATGGCGGCGGAATCGCGCAAACGGGTCAGGCCGAATTCGTCGAGCAGCTGTTCCAGCTTCTCGGCACGGGCCGCCTTGTTGGGTTCGGCCATTTCGAGCACGGCGCCGATATTCTGTTCGACCGTCAGGCCGCGGAAGATCGAGGTTTCCTGCGGCAGATAGCCCAGGCCCAGGATCGCGCGGCGATACATGGGCAGGCCGGTAATATCCTGGCCGTCGAGGATGATGCGGCCCTGATCGGGACGGACGAGGCCCATGACCGAATAGAAGCAGGTCGTCTTGCCCGCGCCATTGGGGCCGAGCAGGCCGACGACCTCGCCCTTGCCCACGGTCAGCGACACGTCGGACAGGACGACGCGCTTGTCATAGCTTTTTGCGATCGAGATGACGGACAGGCCCTCGCCCACTTCCTGCGGAGCGAGAGGTCGCGCTGAAGCGGCCCTGTCCTGGATCGTCACATCGTCCATCACTTCAATCCTTGTGCCGCCAAATCGGGGTGCGGCGGACATGGGTCCGCCTGCGGCAATTGGCAAGCTTTGTGCATGGGATCGCCGCCGGGGCAAGGGGAAAATGCGATGGAGAAGAGGGGGATGGGCGTGCCATCCCCCTGATGCGCGGGTTATTCCACCATGATGCGCGGGTTGGGCAGGACGACGCCGACATCGCTGGCATAGGCGTCCCACGCCTTTTCCAGCGCCGCCCGGCGTGCCGGTTCGCGGGCGGACAGGTCCGTGGTTTCGCCCGGATCGGCGGCGATGTTGAACAGATGCCATTGGCCATCGCCGGCATCGGTGATCTTCCAGTCGCCCTGGCGCAATGCGCGCGAGCCGAACAATTCGGTGCCGATCGCCTCGGAGGCGGGGTGGACGGTCGCGGCCTTGCCGGCGAGCCAGGGCGCCCAGCTGGTGCCGCGGATCGGCTGGACGGTGCGGCCCTGGAACGTCCCCTTGGGCGGGGCGATGCCGGCGAGGTCGATAAGGGTGGGGGCGACGTCCATGACGTTGAGATAGTCATGGGCGATGCTGCCCGGCTTCTTCACCGCTGGTCCGGAGAGGAAAGCGGTGGTGCGGGTGCCACCCTCGGTCGCGAACGCCTTGTAGAGCCAGGAGGGGGTGGTCGCCGCCTGCGCCCAGCCGGGGCCATAGCTGATATAGCTGCTGTCCTTGCCGAGATTGTCATAGCTGTTGTCGGCCGCCTCGGCGCGGGCGCGGAAGCGGGGATTTTTGGCATGGACCAGGTCCATCCCCTCGGCGCCATTGTCGGCGAGGAAGAGGATGACGGTATTGTCATACTCTCCGCTGGCCTTGAGCGCATCGATCACCCGGCCGACATTCTGGTCGAGCCGGTCGATCATCGCGGCATAGATTTCCATCGTCCGCGACGCGGTCTTCCTCTCGTCCGGGGTCAGCTGTGCCCAGGGCTTGCTGTTTTCAAGGGGGTGCTGGGCGGCGCTGGCCGGGACCAGGCCGAGGGCGATTTGCTTCTTCAGCCGCTCGGCGCGCAGCGCTTCATAGCCCGCTTCATAGCGGCCCTTATATTTGGCGATGGTTTCGGCCGGGGCCTGCAGCGGCCAGTGCGGCGCGGTGAAGGCGAGATAGGCGAAGAAGGGCTTGTCGTCCTTGGTCGCTTTGATCTGGTCGATCAGCTTGGTGGCGAAGGCGTCGGAGGAATAATAGTCGCTGGGCAGGCTTTCGAGCGTGCGGCCATCCTCACGATAGGTGGTGAAGCCGGGCTTGGGCGTGGCCGAAATGTCGGTGCCATAATGATTGCCCGCCCCCTGCAGCAGCGCGAAGCTGTGCTGGAAACCGCGGGCATGGGGATCCTGCTCGGGCGTGAGGCCCAGATGCCATTTGCCCGAAAAGAGGGTGCGATAGCCGCCGGCGGTCAGGACTTCGGGCAGGGCGGCGATGTCGGTGCGCAGATAGCCCTCATGGCCGGGCTTGCCGACCTGATTGGGAGCTTGCATTTCGGCCATGGTGCCAAGGCCGGCGCGATGATTGTCGGTGCCCGACAAGAGCATCGAGCGGGTCGGCGAGCAGGTCGGCGCGGTGTGGAAGCCGGTGAGGCGCACGCCCGACAGTGCGAGCCGGTCGAGATTGGGGGTGGATATCTCGCTGCCGAAGGCGCCGAGATCGGAATAGCCCAGGTCGTCGGCGACGATCACCAGGAAATTGGGACGCTTTTCCTGCGCCGCCGCGGGCGTGGTGAGGGCGGTGGCCAGCGCCAGGCTGGCAAGGACAGTGCGGAGCTTCATGGGGTCTTCCGTGAAAGGGGCCGCGTCCGAAAGGAACGCGGCCCAGTGTGCCGAAGGTCAGGGTCAGGGTAAGGGGGTGAGCAAGCCCTGCTCAGGCGGCTTCGGCAATCTTGCCATCTTCCTTCTTGATGATGCGGCTGTTGCGGCCGTCGATCGAGACGGGGACGGTGCCGGCGATGGTGGCGCGGCGCAGCTGGCGATGCTGGGTGCCGAAATCGGCGATGGCGCGATGCTGGGTGGCGCGATTGTCCCAGATGGCGACGTCGCCCGGCTGCCAGCGCCAGCGCACGGTGTTTTCCGGCCGGGTCACGGCATCCTGGAAGGTGGCGAACAGGCGCTGGCTGTCGGCCTGGCTGAGGCCGACGAACTGCTTGAAGAAATGGCCCAGGATCAGTGAGCGCTCGCCGCTTTCGGGATGGACATGGACCAGCGGATGTTCGGTTTCATAGACGGTCGAGGCGAAGACTTCGCGATAGCGCTTCACGGCTTCCTCATTCGCGTTGGTGACGACCGAGGCATAGTCATAGAGGTTGGAATGGACCGCCCACAGGCTGTTGGCCAGCTGGCGCAGCGGTTCGGGCAGTTCCTCATAGGCGGCCGCCGTATTGGCCCAGAGCGTGTCGCCGCCGGCCTGCGGGATGACGATGGCGCGCAGGATCGAGGATTCGGGATAGGCGGGGACGAAGGTGACGTCGGTGTGCCAGCTCGAAGCGGCGCGGCCTTCCTTCGAATCCAGTTCCAGCAGATATTTGGAGCCGGGCACGACCGGGACGGTCGGGTGGGCGACCGGCTTGCCAAACCGCTCGGCAAAGGCTTCCTGGCCGGCATCGTCGAGATGATGCTGGGCGCGGAAGAAGATCACCTTGTGACGGACGAGGGCGGCGCGGATCGCGGCGATGGTGGCGTCGTCAAGGTCGCCGCCCAGCGCGAGGCCGCGAATCTCCGCGCCGATACGGCCGGCGACGGGAACGACATCGAGCGGACCGTCGGCATCGGCGGCGTTGAGGAAGCTCTGGGTCAGGATGGTCATGGCAGGTCTCCTTGAAATTATGCGTGGACGGTCAGGCGGGGATCGCGTCGCGCTGGTCGAGGGCGCGGCGGATTTCGGCATGGGCGGCTTCGTCGAGCGGGAAGCGCCAGATGATGAGGGTGGCGATGATGTGGGCCAGGGCCGGGCCAAGGGCGAAGACGGTCTTCAACCCTTCGAGCGCGGTGGGATCATTGTGCGGGCCGGCGGCAAAACCGAGCCAGGCGATGAGCGGCAGGGCGATGCCGATGCCGATCGCCGGGCCGAGCTTGGCCGAGAGGGCAAAGACCGAGAAGAAGAGGCCGGTGCGGTCATGGCCGGTGCGCAGCCGGTGGGCGTCGGCCACATCGGCGACCATGGCGCGCAGCATGAGGTTGCCCGACCCCTGGGTCAGCCCCTGGGCGATGGTGAGGGCGAGCAGCAGCGGCAGGCCGCCGGGGAAGACGAAGAGCAGGCCGATATTGATTGCCGCCTGGGCGATTTCGCCGCTGATCGCTGCCTGGCGCTTGCCGATGCGGGTGCCGATGCGCAGCCAGATCGGCGCGGCGGCGACGCCGAAGATGAACTGGAGCAGATAGAGGCCGCTGGCCCAGGCGGGCAGGCCCATATACCAGACGGCGAAGAAGACGATCAGGCTGGCGCGGATCGACTGGCCGGCGGTGACGGCGGCGTCGGAGGCGAGGACACGCAGCAGCAGCCGGTCGGAAAAGATGACGCTGGTGGCGCGCCAGAAGCTCTGACGGACCGGCGGGGTGGCGGGCACCGGCGGTTCCGGCACGGAAAAGAGGGTGAGGGCGAGGCTGGGGATGAGGGTGGCGATGATGAAGCCGCCGACCAATTGGAGCTTCAGCGTGCCATTGCCCGGTTCGACCTGATCGAGGATGGTCGGCAGCACCAGCACGGCGAGCAGGCCGATGGCGCGCAGCAGTGCCTGATAGCTGACGACGCGGGTGCGGCCATGATAATGGCGCGACAGCTCGCCGGCCCAGGCGGAGGCCGGTATCTCGATCATCGACCAGCCGAGATAGAAGAAGAAGAGGGCGGCGCCGAGATAGGCGGGCGTCACCAGCGCGGCGGGCGGGAAGAAGAGCAATGCCGATGACAAGCCGAACAGCAGGCCGCCGGCCGCGATCCAAGGGCGGCGCCGGCCGAAACGGCTGCGCGTGCGGTCGCTGAGCGCGCCGACCAGCGGATCGGCGCTGACGTCCCAGATGCGGCCCAGCAGGAAGATGAAGCCGATGGTCGCGAGCGAGAGGCCGAACTGGGTGGCGTACAGCTGGGGCACGAACAAGGCGAGCGGCAGGCCGGCGCCGGCGATCGGCACCGCGATCGAGGCGAAGCCGGTGAGGCGCAGGCGCGAGAGCTCCCCCTCCCCGACGCGGGCGGGTTCCGGCCGGGTGATGCTCCGGTCATCCAGATAGTCTGCGTAGGGAAGGGTAGCCATGATCTTGCCTCCGTATTGGGGGTCAGAATTTGCTGCGCAGGGTGACGCCGATGGTGCGGGGATCGCCGACGGTGGCGGTGACGAGGCCGGTGTTCGCGACCGAGAGCGTGTCGACATAATCCTTGTCGAACAGGTTCTTGGCCCAGAGCGACAGGTCGATCAGGCCATCGTCCAGCCGCACGCCGATGCGGGCATTGGCGACGCCGTAGCTGGGCACCAGCGAGTAGCGGCTGTCCGACACGGCGGTGTAGTAGGAGGAACGCCAGCTATAGTCGGCGCGGCCGTAAAATTGGGCGTCGCCCCATTTGGTGGTGCCGAGCGGAATGGCGAAGTCGCCGCCCGCGCTCCACGACCATTCGGGCACGCCCGACAGCGGCTTGCCGCTAAGGTCGGTCACGGCCGAGCCGCCGGTGGTCGGGTTCAGCGCCTCGACCGGGGTCGGGCCGTTCTTGAAGTCGACATAATAGGCGTCGGTATAGGCAAGCGAGGCGTTGAGGTTGACATAGCGGCTGAGCGCCAGCGCACCGTCCAGCTCGAAGCCGCGCGCGCGCGCCTCGGGAATGTTGGTGATGTAATTGCGGGTGCTGTTGGTGCCGACAATCTGTTCGGTGATCGCGGTCTGATAGTCGAAGATGTTGGTCCAGAAGGCGGCGGCGTTGAGCGTTGCCCTGCCGCCCCAGAACTGGCTCTTCACGCCGGCTTCGTAATTGTCGACCTTTTCCGGGCCGACATCGGGGCTGACCCCGGCGGGGATGTTGGTGAGGTTGAGGCCGCCCGACTTGTTGCCGCGCGAATAGGTGGCATAGACCAGCACGTCCGGCGTCACCTTGTAGGACAGGGTGGCCAGACCCGAGAGGCTGTTGTCGGTGAAGCCGGTCGAGTAGCTGGTGACGGGGTTGAGGCTGTTGCGCAGCGCGATCGCGGCGGTGCGCTGGGCCGCGGTCAGGCTGGAAAGATCATTCCCCTCCGCCCACCATTGGCTGTAGCTGCCCTGTTTCTTCTCGTGCGTGTAGCGCAGGCCGAGCGTCAGCGAGAGGCTGTCGGGGATGATGGCGTAGCTGGCCTGGCCGAACAGCGCGGCGCTCTTGGTTTCCGGATTGGAGCTGGAGCGGGCGACGAAGCCGTTGACCGCCGCATTGCTGACCACCGGATCTGCATTGGGGAAGAGCCAGAGCGGCGCGTCCACGCCATAGCCGGCGGCACCCGAGCCGTTGATGATCTGCCAGAAATAATAGGCGCCCAGCACATAGGAGAGGCGGGTGTCGCCATTGGAGGCGACGCGAAATTCCTGGCTGAACTGGCGCTGGTTATTTTCCTGATGGTTGAGCGTGTTGACCGAGAGTGAGGTGGCGTCGCTGTCGTTGCGGGGATACCAGTTCCAGGCGCGATAGGCGGTGATGGAGCTGAGCGTGACCGAGCCGACATCCCAGTCGGCCTTGCCCGAAATACCCCACTGATTCATGTTCGCCTGGAACTGGCCGTCGACATCGACCTTGCGGGCGAAGGGATCGGTGGCGAGCGGCGTGTAACCAGCGCGGGCGGCGCGGATCGCGAAATTGTTCGCGATGGTGTTGCCGTCATCATAGGTGGTGAAGACGGTGCTGGGCAGGCGGACGCAGCAATTGAGCGTCTGCTTGGCATAGTCACCGATCAGGCGCAGGCTGAAGCCCTCACCCTGGGTCAGCAGCAGCTGGCCGCGCGCGGTGAAATTGTCGTAATCATGGACTTTCTTGCCGTTATGGACATTGGTCAGGAAGCCGTCGCGATGGGTATCGGCAATGCTGACGCGCACCGCCGCCCAGTCGGTCAGGCCACCGGTGACCGAGCCGCGCACCTGATGGAAACCATAGTCGCCCAGCGTCGCTTCCACCTGGCCGCCGAAATCGAAGCTCGGCTGGCGGGTGGTGATGTTGATCGCGCCGGCGGTGGTGTTCTTGCCGAACAGCGTGCCCTGCGGCCCGCGCAGCACCTCGATCCGTTCAAGGTCGACCAGATCGAACTGGCTGGCGCCGACCCGGCCATAATAGACATCGTCGATATAGACGCCGACGCCATTTTCGAGGCCGTCATTGGTCAGGGCGACGTTGGAGCCGAGGCCGCGAATGTTGATGTTGGTGTTGCGGGGGTTGAAGCTGAACAACTGGAGGCTGGGCGCGACCTGCTGCACGGCGGCGAGCGTATAGTCGCCGCGCTGTTCGACCAGGTCGCCGCCGACGACCGAGAGGGCGACCGGCACGTCCTGCGCCTTTTCGGCGCGGCGGCGGGCGGTGACCAGGATGGGCGCGCCATAATCGCCTTCATCGACGGCGGCTTCGGGGGCCGGGGCAGGCGCCGCAGCGGCGGGTTCGTCGGCGGCATGAGCGGCGCTCGGCAACAGGCCGATAGCGACGCCGGCGAGCAGCAGGCGACGGAGGGACAGGCCGTGCCGGGGTCGGCTGGGCGCGAGGACTTGGGACATGAAGAGGCTTACTCCCTGAATTTCTTGTCTGTTCTGCTTGTGGGCTGCGGACGCAGGGCATCGTCGCGCACGGCATTCAGGCCGTAGAGCGCGGCGGCCGCCTGGAGCAGCGACACGGAATAGGCTGGGTGCGGCGATGCGCGTCGGCCGCGAGCTTCCACGGGCATGCAATCCCCCTTTCCCGCACGACGCATCGGCGGAGGACGGGCGGATGGAGGCGCGCCGCATGGCGACGCGCTGCGTGGCGGGCGTCAGGCCCTAGATTTCAGATGGATGGCACATCGTTTCATTCCCCATTCTGTTGGGGGGAACACGAAGCTGGCGTCGTCGCCCGAGCATCGTGCGCTTTAGCTGTTGGTAACGCGGAGCAAGCTGCATCCCGATCAAAAGCCGCGGGTCCGATGCCGATGTCGTCATCCGGGCGGGGACCAGTCCGCTCCGTTTCAGGCAATCTCTACTTATAAGATAGAGTGTCTGGCTCAACCAAGTTTTGCTTGGCCGTGCCCAAATTGCGCTGTGCCGGTCCATCCGCCCGTTCGAGCATGGCGTCGCGCCGGGCGAGGGTGATGAGGCGCAGGCCCGATTCGGCGGCGCGATCGAGCGCGAGGCTGGTGGGGGCGGAAAGGGTGACGAGCAGCGGGCAGGCCGCGAGCGCGGCCTTTTCCACCAGTTCATAGGAGCAGCGCGAGGAGAGGAGGGCGAAGCCGCCATCCCAGCCAAGGCCGGCGCGGGCCATGGCGCCGATCAGCTTGTCGAAGCCGTTGTGGCGGCCGACATCCTCGCGCGCGAGGCGCAGCGTGCCGTCGGGCGCGGCGAGGGCGGCGGCGTGGAGCGCGCCGGTGCGCTGGTTGCCCGGCTGGCGCGCGTCGAGCGCATCGAGCGCGCGGAACAGGGCATCGTCGTCGGCCTGGGTAACGGCGGTGACGCGTGGCAGCGGGCGCAGCGCCTGCTCCAGATTCTCAATGCCGCACAGGCCGCAGGAGGATTCGGCGACGCGGTGGCGGACGCGGGCGAGGATGCGGTCATGGCGGTCGGCGATCAGGCGGATGCGCAGCAACAGGCCCTGGGGCGCTTCATGAATGTCGATATCGATGATGTCGGCCGCGGTATCGATCAGCCGTTCGGACAGAGCGAAGCCGGTGGCGAGATCATCCAGATCGGCCGGGGTCGCCATCAGCACGGCATAGCCGATGCCATTATATTCGAGCGCGACCGGGCATTCGACCGCGACCGCGCGGGTGACGGGCGCGCGGTTGCCGTCCGGGGTGATCCGGGTGAAGCGGACGGGCCGGTCGGCGTCGCTCATCGGGCGGCGCGCACCGTGACGGGAATCGACTTGTAGGCGGGGGTGCCGCTGGCCGGATCATAATCGTCGAGCGGGACGAGATTGTTCGCCTCGGGATAATAAGCGGCGAGCGATCCGCGCGCGATGGCGTGCATGACGATGGTGAAGCCGCGTAGTTCACGCCCGGCCGGCGTCGTCACATCGACCTTGTCGCCATGGGCCAGGCCCATCTCCGCCAGATCGATCTCGTTCGCGAAGATGATGTCGCGCCGGCCATGGATGCCGCGATAGCGATCATCATAGCTGTAGATGGTCGTATTATACTGGTCATGGCTGCGGATGGTGGTGAGCAGCAGCGGCAGCGCGCCCGCGTCCGGCGCGGCCGGGTGGGTGATGAACTGCGCCTTGCCGCTGGGCGTGTTCCAGATCCGGTCGCTGGGGCCGATGGTCAGGCGGAAACCGCCCGGTTCGCGCACCCGGATGTTGAAGTCGCGGAAGTCGGGATAGACCGCCTCGATCCCGTCGCGGATGCGGTCATAATCGGCGACCATGCCGTCCCAGTCGGTGCGGCTGGCGGGCATGGCGGCCTTGGCCAGACCCGCAACGATCGCCGGTTCTGAGCGGACATGGGGCGAGGGTGGCTTCAATTTGCCGCGCGAGGCGTGGACCATCGACATGCTGTCCTCCACCGTTACCCATTGCGGGCCGGCGGCCTGCAGATCCAGTTCGGTACGGCCAAGGCAGGGCAGCACCAGCGTCTCGCGCGCGGTCAGCAGGCAGGTGCGGTTGAACTTGGTGAGGATGTTGACCGACAGGTCGAGCCGGCGCACGGCGGCGAAACAGGCATCAGGATCGGGCATGGCGACGGCGAGGTTGCCGCCGAGGGAAATCAGCGCTTTAGATTCGCCGGCATGCATGGCGGCCAGCGCCTCGACCGCATTATGGCCATGCTTGCGCGGCGACTGGATGGAAAAGGCGGTGTCGAGCCGTTGCAGCATCGCCTCGGTCGGCAGTTCGGTGATGCCGACGGTGCGATCGCCCTGCACATTGCTATGGCCGCGCAACGGGCAGATGCCGGCGCCCGGCTTGCCGAAATTGCCGCGCAGCAGCAGCAGGTTGGCCAGCGCCTGCACATTCTGCGTGCCGTGGCGATGCTGGGTGATGCCCATGCCATAGCAGATGATGACCCGGTCGGCCTTGGCATAGACATGGGTCATGCTCTCGATCGCCTCGCGGGTGAGGCCGGACAGGCGCTCGATCCACGGCCATTGGGTCGCCTCGATATCGGCGCGCAGGGCGTCGAAGCCCTCTGTATGCTGGGCGATGAATTCGTGGTCGAGCGTGCCGGGCTGCCGTGCCTCGATCGCCAGCAGCGCCTTCATCATCCCCTTGAGCATCGCCATGTCGCCGCCGATCCGCACCTGATGATAGGCGGACGCGAGCGGGGTGGCGCCGGGCGAGAGCATTTCGGTGGGATGCTGGGGCGACTTGAAGCGTTCCAGCCCGCGTTCGCGCATCGGGTTGGCGACGATGATCGGCACGCCGCGCTTGGAGGCGGCGGCGAGTGTGCTCAGCATGCGGGGATGGTTGGTGCCCGGATTATGGCCGATGCAGAAGATCGCGTCGGCATGGTCGAAATCCTCCAGCGTCACCGTGCCCTTACCGATGCCGATCGACTTGGGGAGGCCGGTGCTGGTCGCCTCGTGACACATATTCGAACAGTCGGGGAAATTGTTGGTGCCGAACTCGCGGGCGAACAGCTGGTAAAGGAAGGCGGATTCGTTCGAGGCGCGGCCCGAGCAGTAGAATTCGGCCTGGTCGGCATGGTCGAGCGCCTGAAGCGCGGCGCCGGCGCGGGCAAAGGCCTCGTCCCAGCTGATCGGCACGAAATGGTCGGTCGCGGCATCATAGCGCAGAGGCTCGGTCAGGCGGCCGGCATCTTCGAGCTTGTGGTCAGTCCAGTCCCATAGCTCGCTGACGCTGTGGCGGGCGAAGAAATCGGGATCGACGCGCTTGACCGTCGCTTCCCAGGTGACCGCCTTGGCGCCATTCTCGCAGAATTCGAACGAAGAAGTGTGCTTGGGGTCGGGCCAGGCGCAGCCGGGGCAGTCGAAGCCGTCGGGCTGGTTCATCTGGAGCAGGGCGCGGGTGTCGGGGCTGGCGCGCATCTGTTCGGCGACCGTCTTTGCCACCGCACGCAGCGCGCCCCAGCCGCCGGCCGGGCCGTCATAGCTGGAGACGCCTTCCACCGTGTCGGGGATCAGGTCTTCGGCGGATTTGTCCATGGTCGTCTGTCCCACATCATCGCGGTGCCCCGCGTTGGATATAGGAAAAATCGGCTGGAGAACCAAGGCCAGGCAGGCAGGATGGGTGGTGCCCGAAGGGGGCTGTCATCATCATCTGCAGCTATCGGGAAAGTGATGGTGCGGTCGAGAAGACTCGAACTTCCACGGCCTTTCGGCCACAACGACCTCAACGTTGCGCGTCTACCAATTCCGCCACGACCGCACATCAACAGGGAAACCGGCGGGGCCGGTACCTTGGTAGGAGGCGGCCCTTAGCAAAGGCTTTTGGGTCATGCAACCAGTGATCGGCATCAACGTTATCTTTGTTTGGCAGAAAATCGGTTGCGAAAGGGGGCTCGCCCCATGTCGTTGCATTTCTGGGTGGGATCGGGCGGCGCGCTGGTGGTCGCCGCGGTGATGGGGCTGGGCCTGGGCGCCTATGTCACCAGCCCGCAAAAGCCGGCGCGGCCTGCGCTGGAGGCGGAAGCGGATAGCGGAGACATGGCGGCGGTGCCGAATTTGCCGGAAGCTGAGCGCGGACCGGCGTTCGTGAGCTGCACCGGATGCGGGCCGACCTTGGAGGAACGGCGCATGAAAGCCGACATGGCGGGGCTGGATGCCGATGGCATGATCGGCGAATCGCGCGATCCGGCGGTGCGCGACTATCTGGCGGAAGAGGAACAGCCGGTCGAATCGGCGGCGCTGGGGTATCCGCCGCTGCCGCAGCCGACGGTGCGGGTCGATCGCCTGCCGCCGCGGATTGAGCGATTCGCGGCGGGCGGGGCGGGACCGGGACCGGCGCTGATGCCGGTCGCGGCGACGACGGCACCGCCCTCCGCCGGTCCCCGCAGAACCGGCAGAGGCGGGCTTGCCGCAGTAATTATTCGGCAGCGACCGGGGTCGATGCGTCGCTCAGCGGATGGGCCAGGCGATTGACCATTTCCTTCGGGCAGACCTGCCAGATGTAGCGGCGCCAGCGATCCCAATCCTCCAGGATGGTGTTCGACCATTTGCTGTCGGTCGCGACCGCATGTTCGGCGATCAGCGCCTTCAGCTCGCCTTCCCAATGGGCACTGTCCAGACGTTGCCAGACGATGCTTTCCGGGTTGGCGCGGCTCGGGAAGCTGCCATCCTCGTCGAGGATGAAGGCCATGCCGCCGGTCATGCCCGCGCCGAAATTGGCGCCGGTCTTGCCCAGGATCACGGCGGTGCCGCCGGTCATATATTCGCAGCCATTGGCGCCGCAGCCTTCGACCACCACCTTCGCGCCCGAATTGCGGACCGCGAAGCGCTCGCCGGCCTGGCCCGCCGCGAACAGCTTGCCGCTGGTCGCGCCGTAGAGGACGGTGTTGCCAAGGATGGTGTTGTCCTTCGACGAGAGCGGCGAGGAGACGGTGGTGCGCACCTTGATGATGCCGCCCGAAAGCCCCTTGCCGACATAGTCGTTGGCGTCGCCGAACACTTCCAGGGTGATGCCCTTGCAGAGGAAGGCGCCGAGCGACTGGCCGGCCGAACCGCGCAGGCGCACGGTCAGATGGCCGTCCGCCAAGGTCGACATGCCGAACTTTTCGGTCACGGCCGAGGAGAGGCGGGTGCCGACGGCGCGGTGCGTGTTGCGCACCGTATAGGTCAGCTGCATCTTCTCGCCGCGCTCGAATACGGCGCGGGCATCCTTCATCATCTGCGCGTCGAGGCTGTCGGGCACTTCATTGCGCCACTGGGGCAGGCTGAAGCGGCGATGCTCGTCGGGCGCGTCGACCTTGGCCAGGATCGGGTTGAGGTCGAGATCGTCGAGATGCTCGGCGCCGCGATTGACCTGCTTCAACAGTTCGGTGCGGCCGATCACTTCGTCGAGGCTGCGGAAGCCCAGACGGGCCAGGATCTCGCGCACTTCCTCGGCGATGAAGGTCATCAGGTTGATGACCTTTTCCGGGGTGCCGGTGAACTTCTGACGCAGCTTCTCATCCTGCACGCAGACGCCCACGGGGCAGGTGTTGCTGTGGCACTGGCGCACCATGATGCAGCCCATGGCGACCAGCGACAGCGTGCCGATGCCGAATTCCTCGGCGCCCAGGATCGCGGCGATGACGATGTCGCGCCCGGTCTTGAGGCCGCCATCGGTGCGCAGCTTCACGCGGTGGCGCAGACCGTTGAGGGTCAGCACCTGATTGGCTTCCGACAGGCCCATTTCCCAGGGGGTGCCGGCATATTTGATCGAGGTCTGCGGGCTGGCGCCGGTGCCGCCGACATGGCCGGCGACCAGGATGACGTCGGCATGCGCCTTGGCAACGCCGGCCGCGACCGTGCCGATGCCGGCCTGGCTGACCAGCTTGACGCAGACGCGGGCGCGCGGGTTGATCATCTTGCAGTCATAGATGAGCTGCGCGAGATCCTCGATCGAGTAGATGTCATGGTGCGGCGGCGGCGAGATCAGCGTCACGCCGGGCGTCGAGTGACGCAGGCGGGCGATGAATTCGGTCACCTTGAAGCCGGGCAGCTGGCCGCCCTCGCCGGGCTTGGCGCCCTGTGCGACCTTGATCTCGATTTCCTCGGCCGACCCCAGATATTCGGCATGGACGCCGAAGCGGCCCGACGCGATCTGCTTGATCACCGAGTTGGCATTGTCGCCATTCTCATAGGGCTTGAAGCGCGCGGCATCCTCGCCACCCTCGCCCGACACCGCCTTGGCGCCGATGCGGTTCATGGCGATCGCCAGCGTCTCATGCGCCTCGGGGCTCAGCGCACCCAAGGACATGCCCGGCGTCACGAAGCGCTTGCGGATCTCGGTGGTGGCTTCGACCTCGTCGATCGGCACCGCCTCGCGGGCGAAGTTGAACTCCATCAGGTCACGCAGATAGACCGGCGGCAGGTCGCGCACGCCGCGCGAGAATTGCAGATAGGTCGAATAGCTGTCGGTGCCGACGGCGGTCTGCAGCAGGTGCATCAGCTGGGCGGAATAGGCATGGGCCTCGCCGCCGTTGCGCTGGCGATAGAAGCCGCCGATCGGCAGGCGGACGACCGCACTGTCATAGGCCTTGTCGTGGCGCAGCATCGCCGAATAGTGGAGCGAGGCATAGCCTTCGCCCGAAATCTTCGCCGGCATGCCGGGGAAGAGATCGTTGACCAGAGCGCGCGACAGGCCGACCGCTTCGAAATTATAGCCGCCGCGATAGGAGCTGACGACCGCGATGCCCATCTTGGACATGATCTTGAGCAGACCCTCGTTGATCGCGGTGCGCTGACGCTCGAAACACTGGTCGAGGGTCAGGTCGCCGAACAGGCCACGGGCGTGGCGATCGGCGATGCTGGCTTCGGCCAGATAGGCGTTCACCGTGGTCGCGCCGACGCCGATCAGCACCGCGAAATAATGGGTGTCGAGCGCTTCGGCCGACCGCACGTTGATCGACGCATAGCTGCGCAGGCCCTTGCGGACGAGATGGGTGTGGACGGCCGCGGCCGCCAGCACGCCCTGGATCGCGACCCGATCCTGCCCGGCGCGCTCGTCGGTCAGGAACAGTTCGCTGCGCCCTTCGCGCACCGCCTGCTCGGCTTCCTCACGGATGCGGGCGATCGCCGCGCGCAGCTGTTCCTGGCCGCCGGTCGAGGGGAAGGTGCAGTCGATTTCGGCCACGGCCGGGCCGAAATAGGCCTTGAGCCGCGCCCATTCGGCGCTGTTGAGCACCGGCGATTCCAGCACCAGCACATGGCTGTTCTGCGCATCTTCCTCCAGAATGTTGTGGAGGTTGGAGAAGCGCGTCTTGAGGCTCATCACATGCCGTTCGCGCAACGGGTCGATCGGCGGGTTGGTGACCTGGCTGAAATTCTGGCGGAAGAAATGGCTGATGGTGCGCGGCTTGTCGGAGATGACCGCCAGCGGCGTGTCGTCACCCATCGAGCCGATCGCTTCCTTGGCATCCTCCACCATCGGCGCGAGGATCAGTTCCATATCCTCCAGCGTCATGTTGGCCGCGACCTGGCGACGGGTTAGTTCCGCCTTATCCCATGCCGGCAGGGCGCTGGGGACGTCGGGCAGGTCGGTGATGTCGAGGAAGTCCTTGATCAGGTCGCCATAGGGGCGCTCGCCCGCGATGCGATCCTTGATCGCGCGGTCGTCATAGACTTCGCCTTCCTGCAGATCGATCGCGATCATCTGGCCCGGACCCATGCGGCCCTTCTGGACGATGGTGGTTTCGGGCACGACGACCATGCCGGTTTCCGAACCCACGATCAGCAGATTGTCGCCGGTCAGCGTGTAGCGCAGCGGGCGCAGCGCGTTGCGGTCGACGCCGGCCACGACCCAGCGGCCGTCGGTCATCGCGAGCGCGGCCGGGCCGTCCCACGGCTCCATCACGGAAGCGAGATATTCATACATGTCGGCATGCGCCTTGGGCAGCTCGGCGCTTTCCGCCTGCCATGCCTCGGGCACCAGCATCAGCTTGGCCGTGGGCGCATCGCGGCCCGAACGGCAGATCGCCTCGAACACGGCGTCCAGTGCGGCGGTATCCGACGCGCCGGCCGGGATCACCGGCTTGATGTCCTCCGACTGCTCGCCAAAGGCCAGCGAAGCCATCTTGATCTCGTGGCTCTTCATCCAGTTCTTGTTGCCGCGGATCGTGTTGATCTCGCCATTATGGGCGAGGGTGCGGAACGGCTGGGCCAGCCACCATTGCGGGAAGGTGTTGGTCGAATAGCGCTGGTGGAAGATGGCGACGCGGCTCTCGAACCGTTCGTCCTGCAGGTCCGGATAGAAGACCGACAGCGATTCGGCGAGGAACAGCCCCTTGTAGATGATCGAGCGGCACGACAGCGAGCAGATGTAGAAGTCGCTGATCTGCGCTTCGATCACCTTCTTCTCGATACGGCGGCGGATCAGGTAGAGATCCTTCTCGAATTCGCCGACGTCGCGTTCCTCCGGCATCGGGCCGGCGATCATGATCTGCTCGATCTCGGGACGGGTACGCTGCGCCTTCTCGCCGATGACGGAGACGTCGACCGGCACCTGGCGCCAGCCATAGATGGTGTAGCCCGCGTCGATGATCTCGGCCTCGACGATGGTGCGGCAGGTTTCCTGCGCGCTGAGGTCGGTGCGCGGCAGGAAGATCATGCCGACGGCCAGGCGGTTGGGCAGCGGCTTGTGGCCCGAATCGGCGATCGCATCGTCGAAGAAGCGGACCGGCAGGTCGACATGGATGCCCGCGCCATCGCCGGTCTTGCCATCGGCGTCGACCGCGCCGCGGTGCCACACAGCTTTCAGCGCATCGATCGCGGAGGAGACGACGCGGCGGCTGGGCCGGCCGTCGGTCGCGGCGACCAGGCCGACGCCGCAGGCATCGCCCTCCATCTCGGGATGATACATGCCCTCGGCAGCGATGCGTGCGCGCTCTTCGGGGCTGGCCATGAAATTGGTGTCGGTCATGCTGACTTACCCTTGCATCTGGCCGTCCCCTTCTTGGGGCACGGCCGCCTTCATTCTGTTGGTGCCGGCGTGCCGGCGTCGATCGTCAGTTTGCCTTTTGCGTGTCCGCCCCGAGCAATGCGGTGAGGCGGTCGCGTTCGGCCTTGGTCAGGTCTTTATAGGTGCGCGGCTTGGGCAGCTTGGCGAGTTCGGCCTGGGAGGATTGCATGATCTCCGGCATGGCCTTCATCATGTCGGGCATGATCTTCTGCATGCGGCCGATATAATGGGGATCGGTTGCCAGCTGCATGAAGCCCTCGCCGAACTTGGCGCCGGTCGGTGTCTTCAGGAAGGCGGCGATCTGATCCAGCTCGGTGGCATTGTAGCGATAGGCAAATGCCTCCGCCATGCCGGCGCGCATGTCCGGTTCGTAACGGCCCATGAAGCGGCCCATGGCCGGCATCATGGTGTTGACGATCACGTCCATCCGCTTGCGGAAATTGGGATCGAGGATCGCCATCATTTCCTCCATCGTGCCTTCGCCCAGGCCTTCGGCCCGTTCGGGGTCGATGCCGCCGACCTTCAGGAACTCGCGGATGGGCATCTTGGTCATGCTGTCCATCATCGGGCCCATCATCTTCTGCATCATCGGGCCCATCATCTTTTCCATCGTGCCGTCGGGCAGGATGAGGGCCGCGATCGGCTGCGCCTTGGCGAGCAGCGCCGGATCGACCGGCTGCTCGGCGGCTACAGGCGCCACCGGCGTCTGCGCCTGCACGGCGACCGGGGGCGCCAGCAGAAACAGGGACAGGAAGGCGAGGCGCATCACGCGGCAACCTTCTCGCTGGCGGCGGCGACGGCCTTGGCCTTGAGATATTTGTGCATATGGTCGGTCACGTCGCGGCCATCGCGGATGGCCCAGACCACCAGCGATGCGCCGCGCACTATGTCGCCGGCGGCGAAGACGCCGTCCATGCTGGTCATCATCGTCTTGTGATCGACGCGCAGCGTGCCCCAGCGGGTGACCGACAGGTCGTCGGCGCCGAACAGGCGGGGCAGGTCTTCGGGATCATAGCCCAGCGCCTTGATGACCAGATCGGCTTCCAGCGTATGTTCGCTGCCCGGATCGGGCTCGGGCGCGCGGCGGCCCGATGCGTCGGGCGAACCCAGGCGCATCTTGGTGACCTTGACGCCGGTGACATGTTCCGTGCCCTCGAAGGCGATCGGCGCGGTCAGCCAGACGAACTCGACGCCTTCCTCCTCGGCATTGGCGACTTCGCGCTGCGAGCCGGGCATATTGTCGCGGTCGCGGCGATAAAGGCACTTCACCGACTTGGCACCCTGGCGGATGGCGGTGCGGACGCAGTCCATCGCGGTGTCGCCGCCGCCGATCACGACGACATTCTTGCCGGTGGCGAGCAGGGTGCCATCCTCATGGCCGGGCACGGCATCGCCAAAGCCTGCCTTGTTGGAGGCGGTGAGATAGTCGAGCGCCTTGACCACGCCCGGCGCGCCGACGCCCGGCGCCTTGATGTCGCGGGCCTTGTAGACGCCGGTGGCGATCAGGATCGCGTCATGCTTGGCACGCAGCTGTTCCATGCTGGCGTCGCGGCCGACCTCGAACCCTTCGTGGAAGATGATGCCGCCATCCTTGAGGCGCTGGACGCGGCGCATGACGACGTCCTTTTCCAGCTTGAAGCCGGGGATGCCATAGGTCAGCAGGCCGCCGGCGCGGTCGTGCCGGTCATAGACATGGACTTCATAGCCCGCGACGCGCAGATATTCGGCGGTGGTGAGGCCGGCGGGGCCGGCACCGATGACGCCGACCGACTGGCCGCGCGCGGCGCCGGGGACCAGCGGTTCGACCCAGCCTTCCTTCCAGGCGGTGTCGGTGATGAACTTTTCCACCGAGCCGATGGTGACCGATCCGTGGCCGGAAAATTCGATCACGCAATTGCCCTCGCACAGACGGTCCTGCGGGCAGATGCGGCCGCAGATTTCCGGCATGGTGCTGGTCAGGTTCGACAGCTCATAGGCTTCGCGCAGGCGCCCTTCGGCGGTCAGGCGCAGCCAGTCGGGGATGTGATTGTGCAGCGGGCAATGGGTCGAGCAATAGGGCACGCCGCATTGCGAGCAGCGCGACGCCTGTTCCTCGGCCTTGTCCAGGATGAAGGACTTGCTGATTTCCAGAAAGTCCTCGGCGCGCGCATCAGCGCCGCGCTTTTCCGGATAGGCCTGTTCCTTGCCCACGAACTTCAGCATCGGATTTTCAGCCATGGCATTTCCCTGCAACGATTGTTTGCAGTGCGCATAGCAGGAAAACCCGCGGAGTCACGCGGATTCTGGCATTTAAGACAGTTAAGCTGACCTATTATCTAGCGGTTTGGGAAAAGACTGTCGCGGCGCTGTAATTATCTTTCAAATATTAGGTCCATATCGGACTTATCTCAGGCTGAGCCAGACCAGCGCGCCGATGCCGACAATGATTCGATACCAGGCGAAGGGCGCGAAGCCATGGCGCGACACCAGGCCGACGAACCATTTGATCACCAGCAGCGCGACGATGAAGGAGACGATGAAGCCGAGCGCGATGCTGTCCCAGCCGACCTGGGCGCTGGTGAGCTGGTCGCCCTTCTTGAGCAGTTCCAGCGTCGAGGCGCCGAGCATGGTCGGGATGGCGAGGAAGAAGCTGAATTCGGCGGCGGTGCGGCGTTCGACGCCCAGGGTCAGCGCGCCCATGATGGTCGCGCCCGAGCGGCTGACGCCCGGCACCATGGCGAGGCACTGGATGAAGCCGATGCCGATGACGCGGACCAGCGGAATGTCGGCGATGCCGTGGAAGCGCTGTTCCTTGATGAGGCGTTCGATCACCAGGATGGCGACGCCGCCGACGACCAAGGCGCACGCGACCACGCGGGGCGAGCCGAGCAGCGTGTCGATATAGTCGTGCAGGGCAAGGCCGATGACGACGGCGGGGATGAAGGCGACCAGCAGGTTGCGCACGAAGCGGATGCTGACCGGGTCGAGGCGGAGCAGGCCCATGGCCACCGCCCAGAAGGTGCGCCAGTAGAGGACGACGACGGCGAGGATCGCACCGAGCTGGATCATGACGTTGAACATCGCCCAGACCGACGCATCATAGCCGAGCAGCTCGCTCGCCAGGATGAGGTGGCCGGTCGAGGACACGGGGAGAAATTCGGTCAATCCCTCCACGATGCCGAGCAGGATGACCGTCAGATAATGCATGTCCATGGGGATGTCGGATCCTCAAGCAGGGGGCGCATAAGCCAAGCCCTCCCCCCGCGAAGGGAGAGGGCCGGGCAATGCCTATATGTCAGGGATGCACCATGCCGCAGTGCAGCGAAAAGGCAAAGCGGCATGGCCACGGCCGGTCGTGGCCGATCATCGGCCCGTCGAGCCGATGGCGGGAACGGATCAGGCCTTCACGCGGCCGGCGAAACGGCCATGCTTGCGATAGGGGACCATCCAGCGTTCGGCGACGGCGGCCATCGGCGTGGGGGCGACGCCCAACGCCTCAAGGCCCGGCGCGCCGGGCGCGGCGACATTGTCCTGGCCCAGCATGGCGAGCTGGTCGCGGGTAATCGGGCCGCCGGGCAGCATCGCCAGCAGCGAGGCGAAGGCGCCGGGGACTTCGACCAGCGGCTTGTCGCCCCGGCCGATCGCCTTGGCGACCCAGGCATTGATTTCCTTCATGCTCATGACCTGCGGGCCGGCGAGTTCGAAGGTCTTGCCGCCAAAGAAGCCGGGCTGCTGCGCCGCGTTGGCGATCGCCTCTGCGACGTCGCCGACATAGACGGGCTGGAACTTCGTGGCGGCGCCGATCACCGGCACGACCGGGCCGCTGCTGGCGACGCCGGCGAAGCGGTTGAGGAACTGGTCCTCCTGGCCGAAGATGATCGACGGGCGCACGATGGTCGCGGTCGGGAAGGCGGCCAGCACGGCAGCTTCGCCTGCGGCCTTGGACCGGCCATAGGCCGAGGGGCTGTAGGCGTCGGCGCCGATCGCCGAGACATGGACCAGCGCGGTGACGCCGGCGGCGGCCGCCGCCTTGGCGACATTGGCGGCGCCCTCATGCTGGACGGCGTCGAAATCGCCGCTGAGGATGCCGACCAGGTTGATGACGATGTCGCTGCCGTGCAGGGCGCGGGCGACGGTGTCGGGCTTGCGGATATTGGCCGCGACGAACTGGGTCTGGCCCAGATTGCCGAGCGCCTTCACCTTGACCGAATTGGCGAGATCGCGCTGGGCGATGCGGACGCGCGCGCCGCGTGCCATCAGCGCCTGAGCGACCTGGCGCCCGAGAAAGCCGCCGCCGCCGAAGATGGTTACCAGATTGTCCTTCATCACGCGCGTCCCATGCTGTTCGAAAAGGGGAAAGTTCGTGCCGTTTCCCTTGCAACTTCCGCCGCCCGCTGACAACCGCCCGCCGGCGGCGGCGTTCCCTTTTCTGGAGCGTTTTCTAATCGGGTGGCATCACCCGATGGCTCGGAAAACGCAACCAGCCAATCAGCCGATCCAGCCCTGCAGTCCGGCGATCATCCACAGGCCCAAGAGCAGGAAGAGCAGGGCGGCGCCGATCTGCAGCGCGCGCATCGGCACGCGCTTCGCCAGTGCTTCGCCGAACAGCACGGCCGGGACATTGGCCAGCATCATGCCGCAGGTGGTGCCTGCGGTGACGGCGAGCAGATTGTCGAACTGCGCGCCCAGCGCCACGGTCGCCACCTGCGTCTTGTCGCCCATCTCGACCAGGAAGAAGGCGACCAGGGTGGTCACGAACACGCCGGCCTTGGACGGGGCCTTGAGTGGCGCATCCTCATCGATCTTGTCGGGCACCAGCGTCCAGAGCGCCATGGCGATAAAGCTGCCTGCCACGGCGTAGCGGAACCAGGGCTGGGTCAGTACCCCGGCGATCGAATGGCCGACCAGCGCGGCGAGGAAATGATTGGCGATGGTCGCGACGAAGATGCCCAGGATGATCGGCACCGGCTTGCGGAAGCGGGTGGCGAGCAGCATGGCCAGCAACTGCGTCTTGTCGCCCATTTCGGCGAGCGCGACGAGGGCGGTGGAGGTGAGGAAGGCTTCCATGAAGAACGTCCGGGCCGGGCTCTGACAAAAGACACAATGCCACCGTCTTCCCCGCCCGGCCGGACTGGGAAGCCGATGCCATTGGTCTCGCCCGATGCGGCTGATACCGCATCCCATATGCCATGGCCTCTCGGCCAAATATGTTGACATATGGCCCGTCCCTTTCGGCGGAACGGCTGGCTACTCCCCAGATGACGCGCTAGCCTGTAGTCGGACAGGCCGCGAAAGGCAAGCCGATGGCGACGGGTGAGAACAAGACCATGGAGACGGCGGCGGATGTCGCCGCCTATCTCGACACGGTCGAGCCGGCCGAGCGACAGGCGGATGGGCGGATCGTCGCGGCGTTGATGGCGCGGCTGTCGGGTGAGCCGCCGCGGCTGTGGGGGCCGAGCATCATCGGTTTTGGCCGCTATCATTATCGCTACGACAGCGGGCGCGAGGGCGACATGTGCCGGATCGGCTTTGCGCCGCGCAAGGCGGAGCTGGTCTTCTATCTTGCCGGTCTAGACGACGCCGATTTCATGGCATTGGGCAGGCATCGGCGCGGCAAGGGCTGCCTCTATGTCAAGCGGCTGGCCGATATCGACATGGGGGCGCTGGAGGCGCTGATCGTGCAGAGCCTGGCGCATATGGACGGGCTCTATCCGCGCTAGGAAAAGCGCTCAGGGCGTGCTGCTGCTCTGCTGCATCCGCCGTTCGGCGAACCATTGCTGCAGCATCTGGGCGGTGCAGCCGGTGAAGCCGTTGCTGCCGATGGCCGAGCAGCTGTTGGGCAGGATCTGGCGCTGGGTCTGTTCCATCGTCGCGACCTGGCTGCCCCAGCCGGGGCCACCCACTTCTTCGGGCTTCTCGCGCAGCTTCTTGGGGATGCGATAGCGTTCGGATTCGGGCTTGCGGGCGCAGACCACGATTTCCTCGCCCTGGCCGGTCGGGCAGGGATCATCGCCATAGACGATGAGGTTGAAGATCTTCTGCGGCGGATCGTCCTGGGCGACGGTCGGCGCGGCGGGCAGGGCGAGCGCGGCCAGGCCGGCGATCAGCAGGGGGCGGGGGAGACGCATCATCAATTCCTTCATTCGCCCCGGTTGCACCCCGTTCGTCCCGCGCTGCGCTGGCGCGGGATCGATATGAACAGACGCCGCAGGACGCCCCATGCCGTCACGGCCGGGGCGGGACTTCCTGTTCCTGCGCCTTCTTGGCATCGGCGTCGGCCTTTTCCTCGGCCAGAACGCGCTTTTCGATCGCTTCGCTATCGGCGTCGATGGTCGACAGGCGCCTGGCGCGCTCGGCTTCGACCAGATCCTTCCAGCTGGCATTGTCGGCCTGCTGCCGTTCCGCCTTGGCGAGGCGCGACAGCTTGGCGAAGCAGCCGGTGGCGCCGCCGCCGCCGACCGGCGAGCAGCTTTCGGTGCCGTCGCGACCGACATATTCCATCGACTTCACCCGCTCGCCCCAGGCCTGGTTGCTGGGCTTGTTGGGGTCGCCGCGCAGCGGCTCGGGAATGCGGTAGCGTTCCTCCTCGCCCTTGCGGGCGCACACGACGATTCCGTCGCCCTGGCTCTGCGGACAGGCATCATCGCCATAGACGATGACCAGATTGACCTTTTCGGAGCCGGTGCTGGTGGCGGCCGTGGGGGCGCTGTCCTGCTGCGCGAGCGCGGGGGCGGCGGTGCCCAGCATCAGGCCGGCGGCCAGAGCGATCAACGGGGTCTTCATCATCGGTCCGTCCCTTGTTCAGATGCGCTTCGACAGCGCGATGGCGGCGCGGCAACCCAGGCGGATCGCGCCGGACAGCAGCGGATAGGCCGGGGCCTGTTCCGCGCCATGGGCGATGGCGGCGTCGCGATGCTCGACCTCCTCCGCCTGGAAATCCTTGATCAGGGCAGAGAGTTCCGGATCATCCTCGCCCAGTTGCTGCAACTGTTCCTCATAATGAAGGTCGATCTCGGTCTCGATCGCGGCGGTGCAGGCCATGGCGGCCTTCGGCCCCATCGCGGCGGTCACGGCGCCCAGCGCGAAGCCGGCGACATTCCAGATCGGATGGATCGCGGTCGGGCGCACGCCGCGTTCGGCGATCAGCGCGTCGAAGGCGGCGCGGTGGCGCTCCTCCTGCGCGGCCATGCCGGCGATCAGCCGGCCATAGGGATGGCGATCGCCCATCACCGCAAGCTGCCCGGCATAGATGCGCACCGCGCCGAATTCGCCCGCCTGATCGACGCGCACCATGGAGGCGCGATCGGCGCTATTGGTGCGACGTCCGGGACGCGGGAAATCCTTGGTGGCGCTCATGCCTTCCTCGCTTTCAGCAGCAGGGCCAAGATGGCGAGCGCGGCCGCGCCCGACAAGAGGCCGTTATAGCCTGCCAGCGAAATGCCGAAGAGGCTCCAGGGCGCGACATCGCAGCGGGTGATTGGCGTTGCCATGATCTGGCTCAAAATATCGGCGCTGCTGCCGCCGGTCGGCGTGGTCGAGCAGGCGGTCAGCCCTTCCCACCAGCCATATTCGACCCCGGCATGGAACAGGCCGATGGCGCCGCTGATGCCGATGGCGATGCCGGCGAAACCGGCGAACAGCCCGCTCATGCAGGCGCGACCGCGCAGCGCATAGGCGATCAGCGCCAGCGGGATCGCCGCCATATGGGGATAACGCTGCCACCAGCACATTTCGCACGGATGCAGCCCGCCCAGATATTGGGAGGCATAGGCCGTGCCCAGCGCGATCACGGGCACGAGCAGGGCAAGCAGGCGGGCGCGGCCCAGGGCGGGGGACAAGCTGTTCATATCGCCCGCTTAAACCCTTGTCCGCCTTTCGTCATGCTGAACTTGCCCGTCCGGTCATCCGAACGGGCACGACTCATTTCGCGCCGGGCTTGCGTGCGGCGGCCTGCTGCGCCTGGGCGATGGTGGCGCCTGGCGTGCCAGCGAGGCGGGAAATGGTCTTGAGCGCATAATCGAGCTGGAAGTCCTCGATCCCCTTCTTCTTCAGCTCCTCCGCCGTCTGGGCGAAGCGCGGATCTTCCTTGCTGTCCTCTTCCAGCGCGGCGTCGTCGGTCTTGATCTCATTGATCAGGTGGCGGCGCAGGTCGCTTTCGCGGAACTTGGGGCGATCCTTGTAATCCGGGTCGCTGAGCTGCGGCACCTTGATGTCCGGCTGTATGCCGCCTTCCTGCACGCTGCGCCCCGACGGGGTGAAGTAGCGCGCGGTGGTGAGCTTGAGCGCGGTGGTGTTCGACAGCGGCAACATGGTCTGGACCGAGCCCTTGCCGAAGCTGCGTTCGCCCATGATGAGCGCGCGATGCTGGTCCTGCAGCGCGCCGGCGACGATTTCGGAGGCCGAGGCGGAGCCCGCATCGACCAGCACGATCACCGGCAGGCCCTTCGCGTCATCGCCGGGCTTGGCATAATAGCGCTCGACATCGCCCTTGTTGCGGCCGCGCTGCGAGACGATCTCGCCGCGTTCCAGGAAGACGTCGCTGGTCGACACCGCTTCGTCCAGCAGGCCGCCGGGATTGGAGCGCAGGTCGAGGATATAGCCGGTCGGCTTGTGGCCCAGGCTCTTGTCGATGCTGCGGATCGCCGAGCGGACATCGGCGCCGGTATTGGCCGAGAAGCTGACGATGTTGATGACGCCGATATTGTTCTTCACTTCCCACTTCACCGGCTTGATCTCGATGATCTCGCGGGTGAGGGTGAGGTCGATCGGCTTGTCGCGGCCAGTGCGCACGATGGTCAGCTTGATGCTGGTGCCCGGTGCGCCGCGCATCTTGTCCACCGCCTCGTCCAGCGTGCCGCCATAGATGAGCTGGCCGTCGATGTGGGTGATATAGTCGCCCGCCTTGATCCCGGCGCGCCAGGCCGGCGTATCCTGGGTCGGGGCGATCACCTTGACCGCGCCATCCTCCTGCGTGACCGACAGGCCAAGGCCGCCATAGCTGCCCTCGGTCTGGGTGCGCAGATTCTGGAAATCGCGCGCATCGAGGAAGCTGCTGTGGGGATCGAGGCTGGCGAGCATGCCGTCGATCGCGCCCTTGATCAGCTTTTCGTCGTCGACCTTCTCGACATAGTCGCTGCGGACCTTCTGGAAGACGTCCATGAATTCGTCGAGCGCCTTGTAGCTCGATGCCTCGCCATCGGCGAGCGCCGCGGTGGTGGCGGGGATGAGCGCAAGCGCGCCGAGCGCGACCGCGCCCTGCAGGAAGGTGGATTTCATGGCTGTCCTTGGAGTCCGCATCAAGGGGTCGATATACGTCGATTCGCTATCCAACGCAAAAGCGCGCTTCGACCAATGTTGCCTGGCGTCGATGAGCGTGGGGTTAATGGTTCAATTCACGATGCTGCTGTCGGGAAGGCGGCGGATGCGATTGAACAGCCAGCGCCGCTTGAAACTGCGCTCCAGACCGATGAGGTCGCCGGCGGGCAGCATCGCTTCGATGAGCGCATCCAGCACCTGAGTGGCGACATGCTCCTTGCGCGCGGAAAAGACGAAGACGATCTGGGGAGCGTCGGCATGGTCCATGTCGCGCAGCGCCGCATGGAGTGTCGCGACACCGGGCACACCGTCAATTAGAGCAGTGAGCCGTTCGCGAAGATCCGGGGAAAGTGGCCGAAGTCGGGCGGTTTCATCAATTCCGTTCGCCTCATGACGGGCGGCTTCTTCCATCCGTTCCGCTTGTTCCAGTGGCGCGAAATAGGGAGCCGCCTCCTCAGGTCTGCCAGAGCGCAGCAGATAGTCGACGATATGGCGATAGGCATGGGGTAGGAGGGCACGTTCCCCATCTGCCGCAGCGAGCAGCAGGTCGATCCCTGCATCGTCTCCCGTGGTGAGCAGCATGTCGCCTTGCCGGAAACGGGCGTCGTTTGCGTTGGGATGCAGAGCGAGCACAGCGGCATAGGCTTGCGCAGCCGATTGCGGCGTATCGATGGCTTCGGTCAGGGCGGCATAGCGATAGAGTTGATCGCGTGATGTCGCGCCCCCAGCGATCTGACCGGCGATCGCCTGCCGTTCCGCTTCGTCCGCCTGTCTCTGTGCATGTTCGTCAGCCCATAAGGCATCGGCCCAGTCGTGCCACTGCTCGTCGAAATGGGTGATAATGGGGGCGAGCGTTTCGCCTAGCAGCGGTTCCGCGGCCGTTTTTTGCAGTCGGGCTGGCAGGTCGGCGGATTGTGACAGGGCGGCAAGCCTCTGGGCAAGGGTCGGGTGCGTGTCGTGACGATCGGCGGACCTGCCCAGTTCCCGGTCGATCATGGTCTGGTCGGCCGGATCGTCTTCGGTAAAGACTGATGCGACGGTGGTGAGTGGCGATCGAGGTGGATCAGGGCGCAATGGTGCCTGGTCCCAGACCAGCCGCCATGCCGTGTCGAAGCGACCGGCTTGTGCTGCCACACGCAGCAAGGCGTCAGCCATGATGCGCGGTCCCACCGCGGTTGCGGCTACCTGGTCGGCCTCATATTCTTGCCGCCTTGCTAGGGTGAAACTGTAGGCCGCAAACCAGGGGCCATACCAGCCGAAAAAGCGCCGTAACAGGCCCGCGACGATCCCGTCCGGCAGCCGCTCCTCGACCTGCGCCCAGCGTTGGCGGACACGATAGACAAAGCCGCTCGCATGACCATGATCGCCCACGAAATGGCCGAATTCATGCGCGATGACAGCCTCCACTTCGGCGGGGCTGAGGGCCGACAATAACGGCAGTCCAAGGTATAGGCGGTTGCGGGCGCCAAGGAAAAGAGACCCGCTGTCCTGTACGATCGCAGCGTTCATCTGATCGATGATGCGCACATCATGGATGACCGAACCACCGGTTGCGGCGCGTATCCGTTCGATCATGTCGAAGAGCGCAGGGGCCGTGTCCGGTTCCACCCTCACCCCCTCGGGCGGCGGTGCGGTGACCCAGAGCGCCTTTATCAACGCGAAGGATAGCAGGCCAAAAACTATGGCCATTTTCACTTCGGCAGCGATTCCGGTGCGGGTAGTGACCATCAAGACAATCATCGCGATGGTCAGTCCAGTCAGCAGTGCCAGCAAGCCGAGGATGACGACATAGCCGAGCAGGCCTGCCAGCACGACCCGTCGCCGATAGGCAGACGAATTGTGCGCTGCCGATTGCTCCAGCGCTGCGATCATCTGGTCGAACCGGGCGTCAGGCACGACGGTCTGCCCCCAGCCCGTTGAAGCGCTTTCTCCCACTCGGATACTCTTCAACTGGTTCCCCCTATCTAGCCCAGTCCCACCAGCGGCACGATGTCCACCGGGCGGCCATTGCGGCGCAGTTCGATGGTGACGGTGGGGCGGCCCTGGGCGGCGGTGAGGCCGACCGGGTCGCCCTGGCGCACACTCTCGCCGACCTGGGCGGTGACGCGGTGCAGGCCGGTGATGAGGGTGGTCCAGCCCTGGCCATGGTCGATGATGAGGATCTGGCCATAGCCGCGATAGGGGCCGGCAAAGGCGATGCGGCCGGCGGTCGGCGCGACCGCCTGGGCGCCGGCCTGGGTCACCAGGGTCAGGCCGCGCGATCGCACGCCGCCGTCATTCACCTCGCCCATGCCGGTGACGAGCTGGCCGACGACCGGCAGGCGATAGGGCGGCGGGCCGCTGTCCAGCGTCTCGCGGTCGGGAGCGGGGGCGCCCGCCCC
>NZ_NOIW01000047.1:0-41042 GCF_002708645.1 Sphingobium sp. IP1 | reverse complement strand
CAAGGATCTGCAATCCTCCTTCGCGCAACCGACCGTCATGACCGACAATCTGGCGCTGGTGGCCGACAGGATGGCGCGGGGCGAATTCGACCTGATCGCAGTCGGCCGCGCCCTCCTGATGGACGCGCAATGGGTGACGAAGATGCGCGACGGCGAGGCGGTCAATCCGTTCCGGCTGGACGCCTACGCCACGCTCGATTGATCGACGGACGCTCCGGCTCCGGCCGGGGCGTCAGTGGCTGTCGGCCGCGGCATAGACCTGGATACGCGCGATATTGGTGCGTTCGGACTGCCGCGCGATGACGGCGACTGCTTCGGCGATGTCGCGAGGCTGCATCGCGGGTATGGAGCTGTCCCAGGCGGGCTGTCCCCTCGCTTTCATATCCTCGAAAATCTCGGTGCTGGTCGTGCCCGGCGCGACGATCCCTACCTTGACCCCCGATCCGGCAAGCTCGACCCGCAAGCAGTCGGAAAAAGCCTCGAGCGCGCGCTTGAGGCCGCCATAGACGCCCACGCCGGGGGCGGCGATGTTCGCCCCGATGCTGGAGATGTTGATGATCTGCCCTCTGCCGGCCGCTTTCATCGTGCGCGCGAACAGGGTGCTGGCGCGCACCACCGCCTCATAATTGATCGCGATCATCGGACGGAGTTGGTCGAGGTCGAATGTGTCGATCGGCGCAGCATGAAGCATACCGGCATTGTTGACGAGGATATCGGCGCGGCCGAATCGGTCGAGAACGAAATCGTGCAGCTTTTGCGGCGCATCCGGGTCCGCCATGTCGGCCGCGAAGGCCGTGCTGCCACGGCCCAGTTCCTCTGCCAGTTCGGTGAGACGGTCGGCGCGGCGGGCGACCAGCACCAGGGTCGCGCCCGCTTCAGCAAGCGCTCGGGCGCTCGCCGCGCCGATGCCCGACGATGCGCCGGTAACGATGGCGATCTGCCCTTCCAGATTGTCCATGACGTGATGTCCTCTTCCCAGATCAAACGAGACGGATGAGCCGCTTGCCGTCATTTTCGCCGCGATAGAGACCGGCGAGCGCGTCGGGACAGGCCTCGATCCCGTCCAATATATCCTCGCGCCACGTGAGGCGGCCCTGCGCGATCCATGCCTGCAGTTGCGCCGTCGCTTCGGCATAGCGATCGACATGGTCGAAGATGACGAAGCCCTCCATCCGGGCGCGCTTGACCAGCAGATGCCGTTCCACGCGCGGCCCGGTGGGCCATGGCGCCCAACGGTCGATCGATGCCGTGCCGCACACGACGACGCGCCCCCGCTGCGCCAGATGCGGCACGACCGCGTCGCTGATCGCGCCGGCGACATTGTCGAAATAGATGTCCACGCCGTCGGGAGCATGGCGGGCGATAGCCGCGCCTATGTCGTCGGTGCGATAATCGATGGCATGATCATAACCATAATCCTCCACGCAGCGCCGGGCCTTGTCGGGGCCGCCGGCAAGGCCGATCGTGCGGCAACCCAGGATGCGGGCGATCTGCCCGACGGCCGAACCGACCGCGCCAGCCGCCGTGGATACCGCAATGATGTCGCCCGCGCGGGGCTGGCCGACCAGCGTGAGCGCGAGATAGGCTGTCATGCCGTTGATGCCCAGAATGCCGAGCGATGCCCGCATCTCGGCCGCGCTGGTGCGCTGGACGACCTGATCGGCCGCGACGCAGGCATAGTCCTGCCAGCCGAACCAGCCGGACACATGCTCGCCGACCGCATAGTCGGGATGCGCGGAGGCGACCACTTCGCCCGAAGCAAGGCTGCGCATGACCGAGCCGATGGCGACGGGCGCAGCATAATTGCCCGTATCGGCGATCCAGCCGCGCATCGCCGGTTCGATCGAGAGATAGTGATTGCGCACCAAAATCTGGCCCGGCGCGGACTGCTGGACCGGCGCATGCCGGATCGCGAAATTCTCCGCCTGCGCGACTCCCGCCGGGCGGGACGTCAAAATGACCTGGCGGTTGAGATCAGCCATCCAGACCCGCCTTGACCAGGGTGAACTTCCGGCGGGAAATCTTCCAGCCGTCCGATGTCCGAACCAGGCAATCGTCATAATAGCCGGTCGCGCGATGGGTCACGCCGCCCTGGGCCGCCTCCGGCAGGATCGCATCGACATAGCTGCGCGCGTGCACCTGGTCGTCGCGCTTCTCTATCACGATATTGGTGATGCGGTGCAGCGTCGGCCCCATGTGGCGGTGCGCATCGGCCATATATTCGGCGATTTCGCGCGGACCGCGCCAATGTCCGAAGCTGCCGTAATCGGTCTCGCAATCCTGGGCGAAGCAGGTCCGGAACAGCGGCCAGTCCCGCGTGTCGATACCGGTGGCGTAACGCAGCAGCACATGTTTGATCGCGCGTTCATCGTCGGCGCCGACAAGCAAGCGCCTTACCAGACTGCCATGTGCAGGCATGTTTTCCTCCCCTTGTTTCCCGAAGAAACATAAAGCGCCTTTGGCCAATCTTGCCCGCCAAAGGATAGGATTAGGCGGCCTCTTGCCGCGATTCGTCGCCTTTCCTTGGCTGGTGGAAGGCGCCTATCCCTCGCCGCCCGCTATGGTTTGGGCAGGGCATAGGCGATCAACGCATCGCTCGCACCGGCCAGCATGGCGCCATGTCCGCCCGCTGCGATCACCACGAACTGGCGTCCGCTGGCATTGGACCAATAGGTGGTGGGGGAGGCGTTGCCACCCGCCGGCAGGCGCGCCTTCCATACTAGCCGGCCGGTCGTGGTTTCATAGGCGCGGAACATATGCTCCTGTGTCGCCCCGATGAAGGTGAGGCCGCTTGAGGTCACTACCGATCCGCCGATATTGGGCACGCCCATGGGAATCGGCACGAAGGTCGGCAGGGCCAGTGGACCGCTGTCACGCGAGGTGCCGAATAGCCGGCTCCACACCAGCTTGCCGGTCTTGAGGTCCACGGCGTTGATGCGGCCATAGGGGGGCTGCTGGCACGGAATGGCGAGTGGGGAGAGGAAGGGCGCGATATGGGCGGCATAGGCCACGCCCATCTGGGCGACCGGCCCGCCGACATCGCTCATATGGGCGGCGGTCATCGGCCTGATGCCCTGCCGGTCCGCAACGGCTCTGGGGATCAGGCGGTTATAGTTGCCGACCTGGTTGTTGTTGACGATCATCAGCCCGCGCCGGGGATCGACCGATACGCCGCCCCAGTCGATTCCGCCCAGAAAGCCGGGCCAGGTGAGCGTTGGATGCTCGGTCGACAGCGGCGTCATGTCGCCGTCGAAACGGGCCTGGCGGAAGCGGATGCGGCACATCGCCTGATCGATCGGCGTCAGGCCCCACATGCCCTTTTCCGTCGGACGCGGACCGCCGAAACTGGGCATACCCACCGAATAGGGTTGGGTCTTCGACAGGCGTTCGCCGGGAACGACGCCCTGCGGGACGGGGCGTTCCTCCACCGGCAGAATTGGCTTGCCGGTCGCCCGGTCGAGGAAGAATATCTCCCCGCGCTTGGTCGGCTGGAGCAGGCCGTGGACGCCGCCGGGGAGGTCGACCAGCGTCGGCTGGGCGGGCACGTCATAGTCCCACAGGTCATGATGGGTCGTCTGGAAGGACCAGCGCACCGCCCCGCTTTCCGCATCGAGCGCCAGCACGGCGCTGGAATAAAGATCGTCATTGGCGGTGCGATGTCCGCCGAAATAGTCGGGCGTCGCGTTCCCCGTGGGCACGTACACGAGGCCCAGCCTGTCATCCGAACTCATCGGCGCCCAGCTATTGGGCGTGCCCGGCGTGAATACCCGGCCGGGCGGCGGCGGGCCGTGATCGTCGGGGCGGCCGATGTCGAACGCCCAGGAAAAGTCGCCGGTGACGGCATCGAACGCCCGGACGACGCCCGAGGGTTCCCTGATTTTCTGACCGTCCATCACCCAGCCGCCCAGAACGAGACGGCCCCGCACGAGGGCGGGGGGCGAGGTCACGAAATAATAGCCCTTGTCGACCGTGCCCAGTCCCGCTTTCAGATCCACCTGACCGCCCTGTCCGAAGCCGGGGCATAGCTTGCCGGTGGCGGCATCAAGCGCGATCAGCCGGGCGTCGAGCGTGGCGGTGTAGATGCGTTCGGCGCAAAAGCCCCGGGCCTGCGGTACGCGATAATGGGTGACGCCGCGGCAGACGAGGCCATAGACGCCAGCGAGATCGGTCTTGGGCTGGTGCCGCCATAATTGCCGGCCCGTTTCGGGGTCGAGCGCGATCACATCATTATTGCCAGCGCACAGGAACAGACGATTGCCCACCTTGAGCGGATTGGCCTGAAAGGCGGTGCCTTGCTTGCCGTCGGTCAGCTTGCCGGTGTGGTAGGTCCATGCCCTTTCCAGATGACCGACATTGGCGGGCGTGATCTGCGCCAGCGGCGAGTAGCGCGACCCGCCCCGATCGTTGCCATAGGCGATCCAGTCGCCATCGGCTGCTCGTGCAGGTCCGGCGCCCCAGAGCGCACTGGGCGCTGGCGGCGAACGATCCGTCCAGAAAGCGGTGCCGACGGCGCCTATGAAGAGCAGGAGAAGAGCGGGCCACAGCGCGCGGGCGCCGGGCAGGGGACGGCCAAGCCCGACATGCTGCCGATAAAAGGGGGTGAGCATGTAGAGGCCCATGGCGACGGGCATGGCCAGCCGGGGCGCCAGCGCCCAACCGTCCAGTCCGACCTCCCAGAGCGACCAACCCAGATTGGCGACGAGAAAGGCCCAATAGAGGGTGATCGAGAGCCGCGAACGGCGCCAGCCGAGAAAGGCGGTGACCGTCATGACGAGGCCGGACACGCCATACCAGATCGACCCGCCTAGTAGCGCGAGCTGCCCGCCCAGTCCGAGCAGCGACAGACCGGCAAGAAACAGGAGCAGGACGAAAAGCATGTTCAGAAAACGGCGCATCAGGCTCCCCCTCGGAATCCGAAAAGGCTGTGGGGAAATCAGGCGGGCAATTGGGCCGCGAGCCAGTCCGGCACATTGATCCGGTAGCAGTTCTGCTCATAGAGGCGGCTGATCTTCCAGCCTTGCGCGGTGCGGACGAATTCATGATGGTACCAGAGGCCGAAGACCAAGGTATCGGTCGTTTCGCCATTGCTGACCGTCATCGGATTATAGCAGGCGGTTTTGGTCTGCGCCCGGTCGCCCGCGATCTGATATTGGGTGGTGGACACGGCATGTTGAAAGGCCAGGATCGGCGTCAGGCTTGCCGAGAGGAATGCCTTGATTTCCGTAAGGCTGCCGACGACGCCCACCATTTCCGAATAGTCGATCACAGCGTCGTCGGTAAAATAGCGGTCCAGCGCATCCCAGTCGCGTGTATCGACCGCATAGCAATAGCCAACGATCAGGTCCTGAATTTCGAACCGGTCCGACATTTCCTGCAGGGTCAGTGTCATGGCCTCTCCTCCGCCTCACCTCATTCTATAGAATGGCTGCTGGCACAGGGGAGCAGGCTCGCCGCCTTCCATTAGGTAGGTGCCGGGCGCGGCGGCTATGGGGAAGAAGCCACAGCCCACGGGACCGATCCCGCGGACCGTTTTTTGATCAAGGAGACTATTATGGGCCTCGCCCCGTTCACGGAAGCCGATTTCGTCCTGTCCAAGGAAACGCGGGCGGACATCACAGCCGGGCTGACCGAGCGGCAGGCGTTCATGGTCAATCACTGGATGGACCTGCATGAGGTCATCAATCGCGGCGATTGGGATGGAATGGACGCATTCTTCAATACCGACACGATGACCTACGACAACCCGAACCGGCCCGACCTTGGCACTTATCATGTGTGGAAGACCTCGCCGCAGGGCCTCTACAAGACCTTCCCGCCCAGCATCTATCGCACGCTGAAGGCCTGGGGCCGTGGCGAGGACGAGATCTGCGTGCTGTGCCATCATCATGGCAAGCATACCGGCGGCCCATATATGGGCGTCCAGCCCACCGGGAACGACCTCAACGTCCTGTGGTTCTCATGGCTGCGTTTCCGGGGCGACAAGATCGATCACATCTATTCCATCTCCGACGTGCTGACGATGCTGAAGGATCTCGAAGTCATCAACGTTCCCCAGCCCGTCGATCCCTATAAGTGACCGACATGCCGAACCGGCGCAGCGAGGGCGCGCCGGTTCGGCGAAACGGGGACGTCGGTGTTTGGGATGGAAGGAATGGCAAAGGCATGAAGCGGTCCGTCGAACTGAAGATCGATGTCAGCGAGGCGGCGGCGCTCGGCACGGCCGCCCATGTGGCAATTACTGTCCATCTGCCGGATGTTACGGCATTGGCCCATCCCACGACCGTCTGTTTCGCTTTCCCCGGCGGGGGCTATTGCCGACGCTATTACAGCTTCGACATGCCGGACGGGTCGGGCGGCGGTGAAGCGGGTTTCCATTGCCAACGCGGATGGATTTTCGTCGCGTGCGATCATCTGGGATTTGGTGATTCGACGATTCCCGACGGCAATGTCCTTAATCTCGACAATGTCGCGGCGGCCAACGACGCCATGGTGCGCGCGGTCATGACCCGGCTGGAAGCGGGCACGCTCGTCGACGGACTGGCCCCGATCGTCGATGCCACATGCCTTGGCATCGGCCAGTCGATGGGCGGATGCTTCACGGTCGTCGCGCAGGGCAATCACCAGACATTCCATGGCATCGGCGTGCTGGGCTATAGCGGCGTCCATACCGTCGTGCCGACCCGGCCGGGACAGCCGCCTGCCGCATGGCCCTGGATTTCGCGCCGCTCATCGCTCGATGCGCCGCATGTCCTGAACGCGGCGGCGCTGGCGCAGGCGCCGGGCGTGACGCTGGGCGACGCCGAAGCGCTCCAGGCGGCGGCAAGGGCTGGCGAGCATCCCTTTCAATGGTCCTTCCACCATGATGACGAGCCTGAGGATATCGTCACGCTCGACATGAAGGCGTCCGCTGGGCTGGTCGATCCGCTACCCGAATGGCGTTCGGCGACCACGCCGCCTTGTGGCGTCTACATGGTGGCGCCGGGCGCGGTGGCGCTGGAAGCCGCGGTCGTGCGCGTCCCCGTGCTGATCGCAATGGGCGAGCGTGACGTGGTGCCCGATCCCCTTGGCGAGCCCCGCGCCTATAAGAGCGCGGAGGACATCCAGCTCTTTATATGCCCCCAAATGGCGCACATGCATAATTTCGCGCCCACCCGCGTCCGCTTCTGGGAGCGCATCCATAATTGGGGCGATGGGGTGGCCGCGCAGCGCTTTTTGGGTTGAGCGGAGCAGGCGGCTTCAGAGGCTGAAGCCGCCATCGACGATCAGGGTCTGTCCGGTCATATATTTCGCCCTGTCCGAAGCCAGGAAGGCGACGGCCTCGGCGATATCCTCGCCGCTGCCGAAGCGTTGCAGGGCAATGCGCCTGCGCTGCGCTTCCCAGATTTCCGGCGAGTATAGCGATGTCAGGAAATCGGCGCCAAGCCCGGCGTCGATGATGCCCGGCGCAACCATGTTCGCCCTGATGCCGTAACGGCCTTCCTCCTTGGCGATGGCGCGGCCCAGCGCCTCCATTCCGGCCTTGGGGACCGATGACAACGCGTCGCCGGGGGGGAAGCAATAGTTTGCGACCGACACGACGGTGACGAAATTGCCAAAGCCCTGGGCGCGGAAATAGGGCAGAGCGGTGGACACGATGCGGGTCAAGCCCACCAGTTCGATCTCGATGACTTCGCGCCATTGCTCTTCGCTGATCTGGCTGACGAAGGGTTGGGCTATGTCGACCCCGCTGGCGAAGACCATCGTGCCGATGGCGCCGAATTGCTCGACCGTCTCGCGGATACCGGTCTCTATGGAGGTGCGATCGGAAAGATCGCAGGCAATGGACAGCGCCTCGCAAGAATTGTTTGGCAGGGACGCCGCGACCGCCAACGCCTTTTCCCGGCTGGATCGGTAGCCGATGGCGAGTTGATCCCATTCGGTCGACAAGCGTCGGCAGATCGCGCTGCCGAGGCCGCCGGTTCCGCCGACGACGAAGGACGCGCCTTTCGTCATAGCGGCAGATGAAGTGCCAGGTGGTGAAGCAGGCGATCGGCAAAGGCATCGTTGCGGTCGCCGGTGAACATATGGCCGACGCCATGGGCGATCTCGACCTCCAGTTGCGGGGCGAGCGCCCGAAACTGCCGAACGCTTTCGTCCGAGACGATCTCGCTCAGTTCCGCCTTGACGAGGACGAGTGGCGATCGCGCGCGACGGGCCGCGTCGATGAGCGCTTCCCCTTCCGAAGGGGGGTGCAGAAATTCTGGCGCCGTTGTGCGGGGGTCCCAGTGCCAGAACAGCCGTCCATCCGCTTCGCGCATCGATTTGGCGAGGCCCGACACGTCGGGCAGGCGGGGCTGGCCGAGATGGGCATGCAGCGCATCGGCCGCTTCTTCCAGCGACGCGAAACCGGAGTCGCTGGCGCGGAAGAAGTCACGAATGTCATCAACGCCGTCATCCACCATATAGGGGGCGACGTCGGCGAGCATGATGAGGCGCACCAGATCGGCATGGCGCGACCCGCCGACCAGCACGGATTGGCCGCCACGCGAGGCCCCCACCAGCGCGATCGGCCTGTCGAAGGCCCGGATGATGGACTCGACGTCGCGACCATAGGCTTCCAGCAGATAGTCGCCGTCGGCGGCCCATCCGCTGTCGCCATGGCCGCGCAGATCGAAGGTCAGGCCGTAATAGCCGGCTTGCGCCACTCGCCTGGCAGACCCGGCCCAGGAACGGCGGCTCTGGCCGCCGCCATGGAAGAAGCAGACGGGTGGCGCGGCAGGGTCGCCATAGGCGTCCGCAACCATCTCCAGCCCGTTACCCGGCAGGCTTATCCGTGTGGGGATCGTCATGCCGGGCGACTGCATCATTCGGCGGCGACCGGCGGGACCATGTCTGCGAACGACGGATGCTCGCCGGGGCCCTTATAGGCGAATTTGCCGGGCGCATGGTGCCACTTGCCGTCGTTGCGGCTCTCATAGGGCGAGGCGACCTCGATCAGCGCACCGTGCGTGCTCTTGTGGCCGACCCAACTCCATTTCTGCCAGGTCATGTCCGGATCGTTGAACGTCTGGCCACCGCCGGGCAGGTGCAGCCCTTCGGCCCGCAGCTTTTCCATCGCGCCCGGCACGTCGTCGGTCGCATAGCAGAGGTGATGGACATGTTCGCCGACCTTTTCGAGGCGATCGCCCATGGGCGTGCCCGGTGCCGGCTGAATGAACTGGATTTCCGTGCCGCCATTGTTGACGAAGGTCGCCCACTTCATGCCGGCGTCGTCGCCGCTGGAAAATTCGTCATATTTGACGAGACGTTCTTCCAGCGAGGCCGGATCGAGCACGCGCAGGATCTTGGTCCAATCCTCGATCGCCTTGTCCAGATCGCGCACGACCATGCACACATGGGCAAAAGGTCCGCTAGGCATTGATATTCTCCTCTGATTTTTTAGGTTTCCACCGTCGCTGTGCCGGAATTGACCGTGCCGCGGCCATCGACATCCAGCGAGAATTCGCAGGTCACGGCATTGCCTTCGATCGCCGCGATCTTGCCAGTCACCACTGCCCGGTCGCCGCCATAGACGTTGTCCAGAAAGCGCGAATCCATCGCTTTGATCCGCCCACCGGGAAAAGCGCGCATCAGCATGTTCATCATATAGGCGACGTTGATCGGACCCTGGTTGATGACCCGGTCGCCCAGTCCCTTCGCCTTCACAACCTCGACATCGAGATGAATGGGATTGGGATCGGCAAGGAACACGGCCCATTGCTGCATGGCCTGTGGGCTGACGCTCTCGATCGTGAAGGGCGGCAGCATGTCTCCGACGGCGTGGCTCATGCGGCGAACTCCTTGCGGGGCAATACCCACACATTATCGGTTTCCAGCACCTGCGTGCCATCGAGCATGTGCAGGCGCAGGCGATAGGTCAGCACGTCCATGACGCCCAGCTTGCGGCTGCGCTTGCGGACGAGGCTGAGTATCTCTCCCGTCACTCTGTAGTTTTCGCCCACCTTCAGCGGCGCATCGAACCGCACGCCGCTGCTGCCCATCATCGGGCCATCCTCGACATCGAATTCGCACGCTTCGCAGACGCCCGCCACCGTCTTGCCCATCGCGACCTGGGTGGCGATATAATAATAGATGGGATGTGCGCTGCCATCGGCGGCCGGCTCGATCCCGGTCGACCGGCATAGCGCGGCATTCTCCTCCGCCGTGATGGTGAACACCTTTTCCCCGTCCAGCGATGTGCCGGCGGCGTCGGGGGCAGGGGGTAGATCGTCGAGATCGCTCATCGCTTATAACCCTTAGAAGGAACGCGGCAGGCCGAGGCTTTCGGCAATCGTGTTGCGCACCATCTCGTTGCTGATCGGCGTCATCCGCAAGATGCGGTGATCGCGCCAGTAACGCTGCATGTCGGTCTCCGCCGAATAGCCCATGCCGCCCAATATCTGGATGCCGAGGTCCGCGGCCTTCACCGCATTTTCGGTCGCGACCATCTTGAGCATGTTCGCCTCGACGCCGCACGGCATCCCGTTGGCCTGCATCCAGGCAACATTGTTGAGCAGCAATTCGGTCGTCTTCTGCCAGGTCGCGATGTCCGCGACATAGTGCTGCAGGATCTGGAACCGGCCGATGATGCCGCCGAACGCCTTGCGTTGCAGCATATATTCCAGCGCGTCTTCCAGCACGCCGTCGATCGCGCCCAGACATTGCGCACCGACCATGATCCGCTCATTGTTGAGCGTCGGCAGCATCGCGTACCAGGCCTGTCCGGGTTCCCCCAGCACATCCTCGTCGGGGACGAAGACATCCTCATAATGGACCTCGCACGATCCCATGGCGCGCATGCCGAGCTTGGGCAGGAGCGAAGCGGTGATGCCGGGCGCCTTGGCGTCGACGAAGAACATGGTGAGGCCATGATGCTTCTTTTCGACAGTCTTGTCGGTGCGGGCGAGGACGAGCAGCCTGTCGGCCGCCTTGGCGCCGGTCGTCCACATCTTGGCGCCGTTCAGCTTCCAGCCGCCCTCGACCTTTTCGGCATGGGTCTTCATCGCGCCCAAAACGTCGGTGCCGCCGTCGGGTTCTGTCATCGACAGCGAGACGCGCAGCTTGCCCTGCGCCATGGGGCGCAGCCAGCGGTTTTTCTGCTCCTCCGTGCCGACCGCGCCGATCGTCTTCGCGCCGCCGAAGGAGGTAAGGCCCCAGACCCACAGCAGGCCGCCGGCCGTCCGCGCGAATTCGCGGGCGAAGATCATCTGCATCATGACGTCGCCGCCCAGGCCGTCATATTCCTCCGGAATGCCGATCCCGAAAAATCCCTGCTCGGCAATCTTGTCCCACAAAGCATAGGGATAATTTTCTTCGTCGGCCTCCAGCGCGCGCATCCAGTCCTTGGGCGCTTCCGCATCGACCCAGCGGCGGACGATGTCCCTGAACGCCTGCTGTTCCTCGGTGAGTGAAAAATCCATCGTCGTTCCCGTTTGTAGCACTGCGACTAAGCGCCCGGCGGATGCATTGCGAACCTATCCAACTATAGGGCAGGTCGTCGGCAGAAACTGAACAATTGGTCCACCATCATCCCCAACTGACTGGGGATAGGCGCATTTTCGATCGGGTCGCCTTCGCTGCCGATGGTGTTGATGGCGATGCCCAGCGGCGTGGGCCAGCCCCGCAGCGCGTGGGTAATTACCCGCAATTGCTGGAGTGTAGCGACTGCGGCCTGCCAGCCGGCCGCTGTTGCCACACAGCCCACGGGCAGGCCGTCGAAATAGCAACGCTCGTCGCGGCTCATATCCTCGACATAATCGAGCGCATTCTTCACAAAGCCGGAGATCGCACCATGATATCCTGGTGAGCCGATGATCACGGCATCCGCCGACCGCAGGGTGTCGACATAACGTCTTGCCGCATCCGGACGATCCGGATTTTCAGGCGCGTAAGACGGGAAGTCGATATCCGCCCCGGCGAGCAGCGTCGTGCGTGCGCCGCGGTCCTCTGCGATGGCAAGCGCCTTGCGAAGCGCCCGCTCAGTGGAGGAATAGGCGCGCATTGTGCCGCCAATGGCGACGAAATGAAGCTGGGTCATATCAGATCGACAAGCCTCCCTCGACCGGGATGACCGATCCGGTGACATAGGCGCCCGCGCGCGAGGCGAGATAGATGGCGGCGCCCGCCAGATCCTCGGGCGTGCCGACGCGGCCACGCGGCACCATGGACACGACCATCTTGCGCATCTCGTCGGAGGTGATGACGGTCATTTCGGATTCGAAGAATCCGGGCGCGATGACGTTGACGGTGATGTTGTCGCTACCCAGTCGCTTGGCGAGGCCCTTCGCCATCCAGTGGATGGCGCTCTTCGATGCCTGATAGGCGTAATTTTCCTTCGGCCCGACCTTGAGCGCGCCGACCGACCCGATGTTGATGATCGATGCGGGGCGCTCCGCCGTGCCCCCCGCGCGGAGCAGGGGCAGGAATTTCCGGAGCGTGAAGAAGGGCGCTTTCAGGTTCAGGTCGATGACCGGATCCCATTCGTCCTCGCCATAGTCGTCTATGGGCGCGTCGGCCATGGTCCCGGCGTTGTTCACCAGGACATGCACGGCCTGCTCTCGTGCGGACACCGCCGCGACCAGGGCCTCGATCCCCGCGAGCGTCGATAGATCGGCGACCAGGCCGGTGCAGCGGCCGCCCGTCTTGGCGGAAATCTCCGCTGCTGCTGCCGTTACCTTGGCCTCGGTCCGCGCGCAGATATAGACTTGGGCGCCCGCAGCGGCAAAGCCGGTTGCGATATGGCGGCCGATGCCGATCGATCCGCCGGTGACGACGGCGACGCGATCCTGTACCGAGAACAACTCCGCGGCATTCATGCCAGGGCCCCCGCGTCGGTAATCTTCAGGATGAGGTCGGTCGTGCCCTCCGGATCGCCCACCAGAAGGGCGTGATCGCCCGGATGGTCATGGATGGTCCAGCCCAGTTCGCGCGCCCGGTCGTGCATCGCCGTCATCACGGTGATGGCTGCCGCGATATAGTCGACCGGTCGGGCGATCGTCTCGGCCCCCACGGGGATGACGCAGGCGGTCGCCTTCATCGGCTGGTCCGACAGATTGTCGAGCAGCCATTGTTCCCGCGCCGGGTCCATGAGATGCGGATGTTCCTTGGCGGCCGCGCGCTGCATCTCGTGCACGCCCGACCCGACCGGGCCTTCGCCCGCTTCGAGCATCGCATCGAGCGCAGCGAGCTGGTCTTCGGGCACATAGCCCATGAGGGAGGCGATCCGTTCCCCCGACCGGGGCACGATGGCGTCGAGATAGATGATGGCGGCGATGCGGTCGCCCACCTCGGCGATCACGCCGGGCGCGACCGTGCCGGCATAGCTGTGGGCGACCAGCACGACGTCGCGCAGGTCCTCAAATTTGAACACGTTGACGATGTCGCGCACATGGGTCGCATTGCCGACATCGCGGCCGATCAGATGCTCGCGCTCGCCAAAGCCGGTGAAGGTCGGCGTGTAGACCTTGTGGCCCTTCGCCTCCAGAATTTCGCGGACATATTTCCATGTCCAGCCGCCCATGCCGCCGCCATGGAGAAGTAGGAATGTGGTCATGACGATCAGGCCTCCGTCGGTTCTGTGTTCTGGATGAATTCGGGGAACGGGTCTGGTCCCCACAGGAACATGCTGTCCTCCGGCGCATGGTTGGCGGCCGGCCAGTCGACATCATGCGGGATGAAGTCGATATCGGCCGAATATTCGCTGAAGCTGCCCCAGGGGTCGCGCACATAGTAGAAATAATTGGCACCCAGCACATGCTGGCCCACGCCCCAATTGGGGCCATAGCCTGCCCGCGCCATGGTCGCGCCGCCCAAGCCCACTTCCATCACCGACCCGACGTCCCAGCTATTGTGGTGCATGCCCCGCCGATCAGACAGGACGAGGGCCAGCAGGTGATGATCGCTGCCATGGGCGCCGTGCAGGAAGGCGACGGCCGGTTCGCTCTTGTCGGACAGGCGCAGGCCGAGCGTCTTTTCATAAAAGTCGATCGCGGCATTCACGTCGGTCGTGAAGATCGCAAAATGCGACAGGCGGCGCGGGTGAACCTTTGGCGCCTTGCTGTTGGGGATCGCGCCGGATTGGCCGGGCGCCGCGCTGACGAAGGTGAACTGGCTCTTTTCCGATGGCGTCGCCTTGTCGGCAACGCGGACATTGATCGGAAGGCCATCGAAGCCCGCGAACCAGATGCCGTCCGCTTCCGCGCCTTCGGGCGCTTCGATCCGGGTGACGCCGCAGCCGTCGAGATGGGCGGCAAAGGCATCCGCCTCGTCGGGATAGATGCCAAAGCTCAGATAGCGCAGCCGCTTGGCGTCGCCGCCCTGGCTCAGCACCGCCCAGCGATGCGGATTGCCAGCCGCATAGAGTTCCAGCGTGCCGTTGCCCTCCCGGACCTCAAGCCCGAAGAGCGTGTAGAATGTCAGCGCGGCGTCCAGATCGGGCACTTCGACCGCAAAATGATCGATGGAATGGACGCCCAAACTATTGGTGCGACGTCCCGACGGGCTGTTCTGGTTCATCCTTCCCTCCTTGGCTGGCCGGGCACCGACAGGGCGGCGCCCGACCTTTCGATCATGCTGCCTTGATGGGGTTCACCAACAGGCCGATTTTCTCGATTTCCACCTCGCACACATCGCCATCCTTCATGAACAGCGGAGGCTTGCGGGCAAGACCGATGCCCGACGGGGTTCCCATGACCAGGACATCGCCTGCTTCCAGCGTGAAGCAGGTGGAAAGGAGGGCGACCGTGTCGACGACATCGAACACCATGTCCGAGGTGTTCGCGCTCTGCACCACCTGGCCGTTGAGGCGGGTTTCGATCTTGAGGCCGGCGCCGCCCGCAGGCAGTTCGTCCGCCGTCACGAGCCAGGGGCCAAAGGCGCCGGTGTCGTCGAAATTCTTGCCGACCGTCCACTGCGGCGTCTTGAGCTGATAGTCGCGGATCGAACCGTCGTTGAACACCGAATAGGCGACGATATGCGACAGCGCGTCGTCCTTGCTGATATCCTTGCCGCCCTTGCCGACGACCGCGACCATTTCCGCCTCATAATCAAGTTGATCGGAACAGGGCGGTTTGATGATCGGTGCGCCATGGCCGATGAGGCTGGAATTGAAACGGCCGAATACCGTCGGGAATTCGGGTACGGTAAATCCGCCTTCGGCTGCGTGATCCTTGTAGTTGAGACCCAGGCAGAGGATCTTGGGCGCCTTGACGAGGGGCGGCAGGAACATGAGGTCTTCAACCTGCACTTCCTCGCCCTCTGCGCTGACTTTCACGCCGGCGTCCGTCAGGGCGCTGCCGCCGCTGGCGATCAGCGCATCCAGATCATAGAGGGCAGCGTCGCCGAACAGCGCCTTGACGCCCGCGCCCGTGTCCACTGCCAGACCGACCGCGCCATTCTTCGTTACCTTGGCCAACCGCATATGCAAACCTCCTGAGAATCTGTCCAACCCACTGAACCGATGGCATGGGTTTTAATGAAATATATTTCAAGCGATAAAATACATCTTGTCGAATTGCCACGGTTGGCGAAGCTGATATAGCTCTTCCGATGACGAAGAAGCTGAGCCTGACCGAACGCGCCTACCGGCAATTGCGCGACGATCTTCTGACCTGTCGGCTGGTGCCGGGCGCGAAAATCAACATCAAGGATATCACGGAAACGCAGGGCTTCAGTCTCGGGGCGGTGCGCGAAGCCCTGTCGCGGCTCACGTCCGAGGGCTTCGTGACGCAGGACGATGCGCGGGGTTTTCGAGTGACGCCGATATCGATCGGTGACCTGACCGATCTGGTCAGGGTCCGCAGCGAGATTGAAGGGCAATGCCTCCGGCGCGCCATCGAGAAGGGCGGCCTGGACTGGGAAGCCGCGATCGTCAGTGCGGCCCACAGGTTGAGCAAGACCCCGACCCGCGACCCGCGGGAAGCGGCCCGCCTGAACGAGGATTATGCCGACGCCCATGCGGCGTTCCACCATGCCCTGGTCGCCGCGTGCGACAGTCCATGGCTGCTCAAAATGCGCGACTGGCTCTATGCCCAGTCGGAGCGCTACCGTTATCTCACCGTACCCTTGGCCCATGGCGACCGGGATCTGGTTCATGAACATGCGCAGATCGTCGATGCGGCGCTGGCGCGGGACGCTGATCGCGCCGTGGCGCTGCTGACGGACCATTTGATGGCGACGGCGCAGTTGTTGATCGACCCGCAGAATGCGCGGGGCGGGACCGATGCCGAATGGGCGGCTGGCGTGGATCGGGCCCTTTGATCCCATATCAGTTCTGCCGGTTCTGACCGGTGCCGCCGCCACTGGCGGGCATCAGCATGTTGCTCATGCCGCCATCGACCAGCAGGTCGACGCCGCTGATATGGCCGGCATGGGGACCGATCAGAAACAGGATCGCCTGCGCGACATCCTCGGCCACGCCCAGCTTGCGCAGGGGAATATTGGCCTCCCGCTGATCGCGTCGCGACTGGTCCTTATATCCTGCAGCCGTCATCGGCGTGTAAGTCGGGCCGGGCGACACCGTATTGCACCGGATGCCGTCGGGGCCCCATTCGATACTGAGCTGGCGGATCATCATCAGCAGGGCGGCCTTGCTGGAGGAATAAAAGCCGAGCGCAGGCGTGGGCTGGGTGGCCGACATGGACGCAGTCGCGACGAAGGCGCCCTTGCTCTCCCTGAGGTGAGGATGGGCCGCTTTGCCCAGCAGCCAGGAGGAACGGGTGTTGATGGCGAAGATGCGATCGAAATCGCTGATCGGCAGGTCGACCAGCGCGCCGCCCATGATGATGCCGGCATTGCTGATGACGGCGTCGATCCCGTCCATATGCGCGAGCGCTGCCGCCACGATCCGGTCGCCGCAATCCGGTTCGGCCAGATCGACCACGCAGGTCGCCGCGGTGGGGCCGACGGCATCGGCCACCACCTGAAGATTGGCCGCGTCGCGATCCGCGAGCAGCATCTTGTGTTCGCCCGGAATCACGGACCCGGCCGCCAGCAGTTCGGCGCAGGCCCTGCCGATGCCGCTTGCAGCACCCGTGATGATCACCCGCATGTCACTCTCCCTACACTTTCATGGCGTCGACGCGCCGTGCTTCAGTCTTTCAGGCCCAGTTCGTCCATCAACGCGCCGCGCAGCTTGAACTTCTGGATCTTCGATGCCGACATCGGCCATTCGTCGATGAAACGGATATGCCGCGGAACCTTGAAGGAAGCGAGGCGCTGGCGGGTGAAGGCGATGAGTTCCTCCGCTTCGACCTCGACCTCGCCTTCGCGTTCGACATAGGCCGCAGGAATTTCCGCCAGCCGCTCGTCCGGCAGCCCGACGACCTGCGCCAGGCGAACCGCCGGATGGGTGGCCAGCACCGCCTCGACCTCGGCCGCGGCGACATTTTCCCCGCCCACTTTCAGCATATCCTTGAACCGGCCATGAAACATGACATGGCCCTGTTCGTCGATCGATCCGATGTCGGCGCTATGATACCAGCCGTCGGCGTCCAGCGCTTCCGCGGTCTTTTCCGGATCCTTGTAATAGCCGTCGAACAGATTGTAGCCGCGAATGAGAATTTCGCCGCGTTCGTCCACGCCCTTCTCCGCGCCGGTTTCGGGATCGACGATCTTCATCTCTATGCCGGCCAGGGGAAAGCCGAGCTTCTTGAAGCCCATTTCCGGGTCCATCGCATAGCCGCCGGTGGTGACGATGCCGGTCGCCTCGGTCATGCCCATGGTGCCCACCTGGAGCATGTTCGGGGCCTTCTCGCGATAGGCCTGGCCCACGCGATCCGGCATGAAGGCGAAGCAGCTATTTTGTAGGCGCACCGACGACATGTCGGTCTTGGCCCAGTCGGGATGAGTGATCATGGCCTGATGGAAGGTGACGAAGGGCAGGAACATCATCGTCACCCCTTCATCCTCGATCTGCCGCAGACTCTCCCCGGCATCGAAATGCGGCTGGCCGATGAAGGTGCCGCCCACGTCGATCGCGCCCAGCATGCAGAGCATCGCCGCGATATGGAACAGCGGCAGCGGCGACCAGGCGCGCTCGTCGGGCTGGAAGGACCAGCGATAACGGGCGAGATTCGATGCCTCCCGGGTGACGGCCTCGTGGCTGAGCAGGCACCCCTTGGGATTGGCCGAGGTGCCAGACGTATAGAGGATCATCGCGGTGTCGCGGACCCTGACGGTCAGACGGGACGCATGAATCTCCACATCCTCCACGCGCAGCGCCGCCGCGTCGAAGGTCGCCTGATCGACGAAACCAGGGGCCGAACGACCGCCCAGCATCACGATCCGCTTGAGCAGAGGCGCGTCCGCAAGCGTGAGTGCGGAGGAGTCGGTGGCATCGGGCAGGTCGGGGAATGCCTCCACCAGCCGTCCGCCGAAATCGATATGGTCACTGATCATGTCATTGGTGATGATCGCAGCCAGATCGGCATTTTGCGCGACATAGGCCATTTCGGGCGCCTTGTACCGCGCGTTCATCAGCACGGAGACGGCGCCGCACATCGCATTGGCGAACAGGGTTTCGACAAATTCGATGCTGGACGGCAGCAGGATGCCGACATGGTCGCCGCGCTGGATGCCCAGCGCCTTCAGGCCGCGCGCGCGCTTCAGGACGCTCTGTACGACATCGTCATATGTCTTGCGTTCCCCCGGAAATACCAGCGCTTCCTTGCCCGATGCCTTGTCCCACCCTTTGAGAAGCAGATCGCCCAGAGTGGTTGCAGAAATACGGAATGGGGCGCAATCTTCGCCTTGTGTGACCACGGATGTCCGCTCCTAAAATGCCGGTCAGCTATTGATGATGATCAGATTGCAGCCATCGCCCCTGTCTGCGCCTTTCGTTGGATAGGTGCAGCTTTGCCTGCCGGCTCCAAGAGCAAGGGCAGAGATTTTTGTATCACTGGTCGGGAATTCACGATGGAAGCCTATGTCTACGATCATGTCCGGACGCCGCGCGGCAAGGGCCGCCCGGACGGCGCGCTGCACGAGATCACCTCTGTCGAAATGGCGACGCAACTGCTGAAGGCGCTTCAGAGCCGCAATGATCTCGATACGGGGCTGCTTGACGACGTGATCATCGGCATGGCCCAGCCGGTCGGCGAACAGGGGGGCGTGCTGGCGCGCGCGGCGGTGTTGCAGGCGGGCTATGCGCAGACGGTCGCGGGCCAGCAGATTCATCGTTTCTGCGCCACCGGTCTGGACGCGGTCAGCCTGATCGCGGCACAGGTCCATTCCGGCATGATCCAGGCCGGCATCGGCGGCGGCGTCGAGTCGATGAGCCGCACGGTCATGGGTTATGACTCGGGTGCCTGGACGTCCGATCCGTCGGTCGCCTTCAGCAATTATTACGCGCCGCAGGGCATCGGTGCCGACCTGATCGCGACGCTGGACGGCTACACGCGAGAGGATGTCGACAATTTCGCGGTAGAGAGCCAGCGCAAGGCCGCTCATGCCTGGGAAAACGGCTATTTCAAAAATGCGATCGTGCCGGTCAAGGATGTGCTGGGCGACGTGGTGCTCGACCATGACGAGCATATGCGGCCTGGCACCACGGTGGAGAGCCTAGCCAAGCTCAAGCCCGCCTTCGAAGGGTTTGGCAAGGCCGGGTTCGAAGCGGTGGCGAAGGCCAAATATCCCGAAATCGAAGAGTTGAACTATGTCCACCATGGCGGCAACAGCTCGGGAATCGTCGATGGCGCGGGGCTGGTTCTGGTCGGATCGAAGGAATTTGGGGAAAAGGCCGGGCTCAAGCCGCGCGGTCGCATCCGGTCCTACGCCAATATCGGGTCGGAACCCACGATCATGCTGACGGCCCCGGCGGCGGTGTCGCGCAAGGCGCTCAAGGCGGCCGGCATGACCGAGAAGGACATCGACTTGTGGGAACTGAACGAAGCCTTCGCGAGCGTCGTGATGCGCTTCCAGCGGGAACTGAACGTCCCCGACGACAAGATCAACGTCAATGGCGGCGCGATCGCGATGGGCCATCCGCTGGGCGCGACCGGCGCCATGATCCTGGGCACCGTGCTGGACGAATTGGAGCGGCGGGACGCGGAAACCGGCCTCATCACCCTGTGCGCGGCCAACGGCCTGGGCACGGCGGCCATCATCGAGCGCGTCTGAGCGCATACCGAACTATAGAGCGGGACATCCCATGAAGACTATGCGACTGGAAAAGGCCGAAGACGGCTTTGCTATCCTGACCCTCGACGCCGAAGGCTCGATGAACGTCGTCAACGATGCTTTCATCGCCGACATGGAAGCGGCGACGAAGCAGATCATCGAGGACGACGGCATCAAGGGCGTCATCCTGACGTCCGGCAAGAAGACCTTCATGGCCGGCGCGGATCTCAAGCAACTGGTGAACGGGTTCGGCACGCTGACGCCGCAGGAGGCCTACGCCTTTGCGAAGCGCGCGACCGACATGCATCGCGCCATCGAGCGATCGGGCAAGCCCTGGGTGGCGGCGATCAACGGCCTGGCGCTGGGCGGCGGTTTCGAACTGGCGCTGGCCTGCCACCGCCGCATCCTGGTGGATGATGCCAAGGCGCAGGTCGGCCTGCCCGAAGTCAATGTCGGCCTGCTGCCCGGATCGGGCGGCACGGTGCGGCTGGGCATCATTGCGGGCATGAAGACCGCGCTCGATCTGCTGCTGTCGGGCCGTTCGGTCGGGCCGCAGGAAGCGCTCAAGCTCAAGATCGTGGACGAGGTTGTGCCGGCGGACAAGCTGATCGACGCAGCCAAGAGCTGGCTCGCCACCGGCCCCGATCCAGTCAAGCCCTGGGACGTGAAGGGGTGGACGCCGCCGCAGAAGAAGGGCCTGACCGTGCCCGAGGATTCCGGCGCATACATGATGTATACCGGCGGCCTCGCCAAGGTCGGCTACAACCAGCCCGCACCCGCCGCCATCCTGAACGCGGTGTTCCACGGTATGCAACTGCCCTTCGACAAGGCGCTCGCGGTCGAGGGCAAATATTTCGCCAAGCTGCTGACCGATCCGGTCGCGCGCAACATTATCCGTACCACCTTCATTTCGAAGCAGGGGGCCGAAAAGGGCGCGCGTCGCCCCGAAGGCTTCCCCAAGTTCGAAGCCAGGAAGGTCGGCGTGCTGGGCGCCGGCATGATGGGCGCGGGCATCGCGTTCGTGTCGGCCAATGCGGGCATCGACGTCGTGCTGATCGACCGCGACGTCCCGACGGCGCAGAAGGGCAAGGACTATTCGGCCAAGGTGCTGGGCAAGCTGGTCGAAAAGGGCAAGCTGACGCAGGACAAGGCGGACGCCGTCCTCGCCCGCATCACGCCGACCGACGACTTCGCGCTGCTCGATGGCTGCGACATGGTGGTCGAGGCCGTGTTCGAGGATACGGCGATCAAGGCCGAAACCACGAAGAAGGCTGAAGCCATATTGCCGACCCAAGCCATTTTCGCGTCCAACACCTCGACCCTGCCGATCTCGCAGCTCGCCCAGGCGTCGCGCAGTCCGGACCAGTTCATCGGCCTGCACTTCTTCTCGCCGGTCGACCGCATGGGCCTGGTCGAGGTCATCATGGGGCAGCAGACCAGCAAGGAAACGCTAGCCAAGGGGCTCGATTTCATCGCTCAACTGCGCAAGACGCCGATCGTCGTCAACGACAGCCGCGGCTTCTACACCAGCCGCGTGTTCCAGATGCTGATCCATGAAGGCGCGGCGATGCTAGCGGAGGGCGTGCCTCCCGCGGTGATCGAGAACGCCGCCAAGGCGGTGGGGATGCCGGTCGGGCCGCTCGCGCTGCTGGACGAACTGACCCTCGACCTGCCGCTCAAGATCGTCGACCAGGCGATCGCCGAGGAAGGCGATAAATATACGCCGCCGGCCGGCACTGCCGTGATGCGCCGCATGAAGGACGAGATCGGCCGGTCCAGCCGCAAGGCGGGCGGCGCCTTCTATGATTATCCCGAAGGCGGCAAGAAGCATCTGTGGAAGGGCCTGGCCGATCACTTCCCGGTCAAGCAGGATTGGGATGTCGAGGAGCTGAAGAAACGCTATCTCTACGCGCAGGCGATGGAAACCGCCCGTTGCCTGGAGGAGAATGTGCTCGAAACCCCGCAGGATGCCGATCTGGGCGCGATCTATGGTTGGGGCTTCCCGGCATGGACCGGCGGGACGATCAGCTACATCGACACGATCGGCCTCAAGACGTTCGTCGAGGAATCCGACCGGCTCGCCCAGCTCTATGGTCCGCGCTTCCTGCCGTCGGCATGGCTGCGCGACAAGGCCGCCAAGGGCGAGGATTTCTATGCGCCCGCGAGCGCAACCAGGGTCAAGGAGCCGATGCCGGCATGAAGCGCTTGATCTTCGAGCCGGAACATGAGCAGTTCCGCGACTCCGTCGTCAAGTTCATGACGGCGGAGGTGGGCGCGCATGCCGAACGCTTTCGCGAACAGGGCATGGTCGACCGGGAGCTGTTCCTGAAGGCTGGCGAACAGGGCCTGCTCTGCACCTGGGCGGACGAGAAATATGGCGGGGCGGGGATCGACGATTTCCGCTTCGAGCAGATCATCATCGAGGAGAATATGCGCCATGGCGACATAGGCTTCTATATCAATCTGCATAATGATCTGGTCGCGCCCTATATCGCGAAGCTCGGTACCGACGAGCAGAAGGACCGCTGGATGCCCGGCATCGTCAGCGGCGAGAAGATTCTGGCCGTCGCGATGACCGAACCGTCGACCGGCAGCGATCTCGCTGGCATGCGCACCAGCGCGGTGGACAAGGGCGACCATTGGCTGCTGAACGGGGCCAAGACCTATATTTCCAACGGCATCCTTGGCGATCTGATCGTCGTCGCCGCGCGGACCGATCCCAATAGCCGCCACGGTCTGGGCCTCATGGTCGTCGAACGCGGGATGGAAGGCTTCGAGCGCGGGCGCAAGCTGGCGAAGATGGGGCTGAAGGCGCAGGACACGGCCGAGCTCTTCTTCAACGACGTGAAGGTGCCCAAGGAGAATGTGCTGGGCGATCCGACCCAGGGCTTCAAATATCTGGCGCGCTTCCTGGCGCAGGAGCGGCTGGTCGCGGCCATCGGCTTCATGGCGACGGCGCAGACCGCGTTCGACATCACGCTCGATTATGTGAAGGAACGCCGGGCGTTCGGAAAGCCGATCGGCGCATTCCAAAATACGCGATTCAAGATGGCGTCGATGCGGGCCGAACTGGATGCGCTCCAGACCTATGTCGACCAGTGCGTGCTGCTGCTCAACGCGGGCGAACTGACCCCCGAAGATGCGTCGGCCGCCAAACTGCTGACCAGCGAGCTGGAAGGCCGGGTGATGGACGAATGCGTCCAGCTCCATGGCGGCGCGGGCTATATGGAAGAATATCGCATCAGCCGCATGTATACCGACGCCCGCATCAGCCGCATCTTCGCCGGAACGTCGGAAATCATGCGCGAAATCATCGGACGCGGGCTAGGCTTGGACGAGCGCAAGCTGTCCTGACTTCTGGACCGGGGATGAGTCGAATGCTTGACGTCAAACGATTGCGCGGCTTCCGGGTGCCGGAAGCGCAAGATGTCTGCGATCCGCGCGGGGCGATCCTCTATGCCCTGGGTGTTGGCGCCGGTTTGGGCGCCATAGATGAGCAGAATTTGATTTTCGAACGCGATCAGGCCGTGTTGCCGACCATGGCGCTGGTCCTGGGGACACCTGGCTTCTGGCCGATGGCGCCGGAACTGGGCTGGGACTGGCCGCGCATTCTGCATGGCGAGCAGACGCTGAAACTGTTCCGTCCGCTCGAACTGGGCCAGTTGGTCAACGGCCGGATCGAGATTATCGGTCTCGCGGACAAGGGGGCAGGCAAGCCTGCGCTCGTGCGGGCAAAACGCGTGATCACCACGCCGACGGACCGTCCGATCGCCGAGATGGAGGAAGTGTGGGTCTTGCGCGGCGCGGGCGGTTTTGGCGGGCCGCGTGATCTTGACGGGCCGGCGCCGGTCATAATGCCGGATGCGCCGGCGGATGCATGTCTCGATCTCCCGACGGCCTCCAATCAGGCGATGCTCTATCGCCTGACCGGCGATCGAAATCCCCTGCATGTCGACCAGGGTACGGCGCAGGCGGCAGGTTTCGACCGGCCGATATTGCATGGCCTCGCCACTATGGGGCTGGCGGCGCGCGCGCTGATCCATCTGTGCTGTGAGGGCGATCCGGGTTTGTTGACCGACATGCGGGTGCGTTTTACCGCGCCGGTCTGGCCAGGCGAGACGGTTCGGACGGAAATCTGGCGCCGGGGCGACACCATATCGTTTCGGGCGAGCGTGCCTGACAGGAACAGCATCGTCATCGATGGCGGCGAGGCCCGCATCGGTGGTTTCAAGGAAGAAAGGGACGCATTGACGTGAAGATATTGGATGGCAAGGTCGCACTGGTGTCTGGCTCTGGACGGGGCATCGGGAAGGCTATCGCGCTGAAACTGGCCAGTGCCGGCGCCCATGTCGTGGTGAACGACCTGGACGAGGATGTCGCAAAGGCGACGGCGAACGAAATCGAAAGCCTGGGCGTTCGCGCCGTGGTGTGTGTGGGCGACGTGACGGAGGCCGATTTCGGCGACAAATTCGTGGGAGCGGCGGTCGCGCATTTCGGCACGATCGACATCATCGTGAACAATGCGGGCTATGCCTGGGATTCTGTGCTTCAGAAGACGAGCGACGAGCAGTGGATGGCCATGCTCGATGTGCATCTCAACGCCCCTTTCCGCATCTTGCGCGCCGCGCAACCGGTGATCGCTGCCGCGGCGAAGAAGGAGGCCGCGGAACAGGGCCGGGCCACACGCCGGACGGTCATCAATATATCTTCCGTGGCGGGTCTTGGCGGCAATGCCGGTCAGTCGGGCTATGCGGCGGGCAAGGCGGGAATCGTCGGTCTCACCAAGACGGTGATGAAGGAATGGGGGCGCTATAATGTCACCGTCAATGCCGTGGCCTTCGGCGCCATCATGACCCGCATGACCGCAGGCGAGGCGGGCAGCTCGACCATCAGCGTCAAGGGTCGGGACATCAAAGCCGGCGTCAGCGACGAAATATTGGAAGCCATGGAAAAAGGCATTCCGCTGGGCCGCGCCGGCACGCCGGAAGAAGCGGCGGGTGCCGTCTTCCTGCTGTGCCTGCCCGAAGCCGATTATATCACCGGCGAGGTGATCGTCGCGGGCGGGGGCTGGAAACTCTGACGACAGGATGGGCGGGCCCTGGTGCCCGCCCTCGGTCAGGCGGGCCAGCCAGGCGTGCGGCCCTGCATGGCCTGAAAGATGGGACGCATGGGATCGGGCACGGATCCGGCGCCGATGCCCGTACCGAAATTGATCCCGCGCCGCTCAAATATCCGCCATCCCTCGGCCGTGCGTCGCAGCCTGTCCTCATAACCGCCCACCGCGAGAAGGTCGGTGGGGCGCAGCGGATCGGCATCGGGGATATCGAACCACTGCCAGGTCATGACGCGGCTGGCTGCGCGCGCTTCGTCGCCGTTCACCTCTATCACCAGGTTGGTGATATTGTGCGAACAGCCCATCAAAGCGCCCTGATAACCCATGCACTGGGCATGGATAGCCTCGCGCCCCACGGAACGCGCGCTGCCAAAGTCGATCGATCCGTCGTCCGTGAACACTTCCTCCGCGATGCGATGAAATTGCATCGAATCGACCAGATGGGCGTACCGATAGATGCATTCCTCGATCGCGAGGCGATCCGCCAGCATGGCGAGGTCGATCGTCATGGCAAAACTACTCCTCTGCGGCGTGCAAGGGCCGTCGTGATGTCCCACAATCGTCCCCCCTCCTGCGCGGGCAGATCGAAGGGGGCCGGTGTGAAACGCTTGGGATTTTTGAAGATGGCGGCTTGCATGGCCGGACGTGCTTCGTCGAGCAGCAGCCGTGTGGCATTGACGGCTGATTTCTCGGCCGTGATGCCCAGCCGACCCATGATCCGCATGATGAGCGGCATGGCGGGGTCAAGCATCGCTCTTGTCCGGGTGGATGCCACGCCGGTCGCATAGAGTCCGATCTGTCGGTCCGCCCAGCGCCGCGATGCCTCGTCCAGGAACAGGAAGCCCTGGACATGGGTGGTCAGGATCGCTTTGAAGAAGCGCCATTTGCGCCGTTCGAACTGCAGATCGTCAAGATCGGGCGCCGCCATCCGATAGGGGACGGCGCCAGCGATATGAACGATGCGCCCGTCACCCGATGCGGCCAGCGCATCGGCGCATAAGCGATTGATGATAGCGCGCGCGAGATATTGGAGCGCGAACGCGAACTCCAACCCGTCGGTTGTCACGGTCTTGCCCGAAAATGCGCTCATCGCGCTATGCATCAGACCATCGATCGTGGAGCGCCAGAGGTTGATGCCCTGCGCGGCGGCGGCTGCCCCCGCGATCGTCGAGAGGTCGGCCTTGAGAAAGGCGGCGTCCCGCGCGCCCGCATCCAGCATTGCATCGACCGCAGCCGCGCCGCGATCCTCGTTTCGCGCGACGAGGAGGATGGATGAGCCGTGCCGCGCCACGTTCAGCGCCGCGGCGCGACCAATGCCGTCCGTGCCGCCGACGAAAACGAAATTGCCGTTTCTCGCCATGGCGGCCCCCTCCCTCAGCCGCAGCCGACGACCCCGCCGTCGACCGGGATTTCCGCGCCGGTGACATAGGCTCCGGCGCGCGAGCACAGGAAAATGACGATGCCGGCGATATCGTCCGGCGACCCCAGCCGTTTGAGCGGAATATGCGCCAGCAGGGCAGGATCGACCTGATCCTCGTCCCGCATATGCGCCGTCATCTTGGTCGGGAAGAAGCCGGGAATGACCGCGTTGACGGTAATGTTCCGTTCGGCGAGATCGCCGGCCAGATCGCGCGTCATCATATGGACCGCGGCCTTGCTCGCGGCATAGCTGTAGGCGCTGAGCCGGGCCGTCTTCATCCCCGCGACCGAACCGATGTTGATGACCCGGGCCGGATCGCCCGGCGTTCCGGCCGCGCCGAGTTCGGGCAGCAGTTCGCGGACCATGGTGAACGGCGTCTGGACATTCACCGCCATCACGCCGGGCCAGGCCTTGTCGGGGAAGCTGTCGATCGGTCCGCCCCAGGTCTTGCCCGCATTGTTGACCAATATATGGCATTCGCCGACCGCATCGCGATACCGGGCGACGAGGTCCACCGCCGCCTCGGGCGTGGACAGGTCGGCGGGGAGCGGGATGCATGATCCCAGCGCCGCCATGTCGCGGGCGGCTTCTTCGCAAATGTCGGCCTTGCGCGATGTGATCGCGACCGTCGCCCCGGCCCGCAGCAGACCTTCGGCGATCATGCGGCCCAGGCCTTGCGCGCCGCCGGTGACCAGCGCTTTCTTGCCGGCCAGGCTGAACAGATCGCTCACATCGTCACCACGACTTTGCCGAATTTATGCTGGTCACGCAGATGCAGCAGCGCTTCCTTCGCCTGGGCAAGCGGATAGGTCGCCTCGATCACCGGCTTGATTTCATGTTGTCCGGCAAAGGCGAGCATTTCCTTGAAGTCCTGCGGATCGCCGACCTGGCTGCCGACGATACTCGCGCTCTTCAGGAAGATGTCGGTGGCGTTGAACTTGATCTCATTGCCGGCGGTAGACCCATAGATGACGATGCGCGCGCCCGGATTGATGGCGCGGACATAGTTGGCGAAGCTGGGCGAGGGCGCGCCGTCCAGCACGACGTCGATGCCGCCGGTCAGCTTGCCGACCTGCTTGCGCCAGTCGGGATCGGTGTAGAGCAGGCCGCCCTTGGCCCCCATCGCAATGGCCCGATCAATCACGTCCTGACTTTCGCCGGTGACATAGACATTGGCGCCCTTGGCCACGGCGAAGGCCAGGCCGAATGTCGCCACGCCGCCACCCACGCCACTGATGAGCAGCGTCTCGCCCGCTTCCAGCCGCCCCTTGAACATCAGCGCGCGCCAGGAGGTCAGCGCCGTCAGCGGCATGGCGCCGGCTTCCTCGAAACTCATGAAGGCCGGCTTGGGCGCCAGATTGTCGACCGGCACGCAGATATATTCGGCGATCGTGCCGGCAAAGGGCATGCCGAGCAGGCCGAAATCGGCGGCCGGCGCATGGCGGTTGGGGCCCCAATTGCGCGCGGGATAGAGGACGACCTCGTCCCCCTCGCTGACGCCGGTCACGCCCTCGCCGATCATGTCGACAACGCCCGCGCCGTCGCAGCCCAGCGTGATCGGCACAGTCATGCCGGGATATTGGCCCTGCGTGATGAACAGTTCGCGATGGTTGATCGATGCCGCCCGCAGCGCGACGCGCACCTCTCCCGGACCAGGAACCGGGGTGTCGACATCCGTCACCACCACGGAGTCAGGGCCGTCGATCCGTTCGAGATAAAGGGCCTTCATGGTCAACCTTTCCTAATATCCTGCTCTGTGCCGCAGTCTGTATGGCAACGCTGGTTGCCGAGCGACCTTGGCTTGTTCGCTTGGAAGCTGGACAATTTTCTGCCTCACTGGGAACCTATCTGCCGATAGGAAAAAGGGATTGCGTTATAGATTCATCGCGCAGAATATATTTCGCATAACAGAACGAATCGCGCCAAGCGCGCGTCAGGAGAGAACAGCATGACTGTCGTGCCTACAGCTATCTTGCCGCCCCGTTCGACTCATAGGCCTATCCGCCGCGCTGCGTTGGTGGCGTTGACGGAGAGGGTGGCGCAGTCGCGCATGACCGCGGTGTCGGCCCCGGCTGGCAGCGGGAAAACGACCGCGATGCTGTTCTGGGCGGACGAACTCAGGTCGCAGGGGCGTCCCGTCATCTGGCTCGCGGCCAGGGCGGGCATAGAAAGCAAACGGTCCTTTCTCCAGGCGCTCAAGGCGGCCGGTATTGCGGCCGGCATGGCGTGGGATGCATTGGACAGCGACGCGTCCGACGCCAACTGGCTGTCCGTCCTCGCGACGATGGGCAGCGTAAGGCCGGTCATCATTGTGGATGACGCGCAGTTTCTGGCGAAGCCGATCCTGGAATTTCTGGCCCAATTATCCTCGAGCGCGCGCGACGCATTGACCATCATCATCGCTGCGCGCGGTACGGTCGGCCTGTCGCTGGCGCGTATGCGGGCGCTCGGATTTCTGGTCGAAGTGGGCGTCGCGGATCTGTCCTTCACCTTGGCGGAAGCGACGGAACTGGTCACGCGGTCCATCGGAACGCCGGTGGATTCGCGTGACCTTCAGGACATTGTGGGCGATACCCAAGGCTGGGTTTCCGGTATCGTCATTGCATGCGATCTCTATCGCCGCACCAGCGACAGCGCGGTCAAGCTTCGGCTGACTGGCCTGCGCCCCGAATTTGCCGAATATTTCCATGACGAAGTGGTGAGTTTGCAACCGGACGATGTTCGCCGCTTCCTTGTCGACACGTCGATCCTCGATGAACTGACGCCCTCGGCCTGCGCGGCGGTAACCGGCGACGAGAATGCCCGCGCGATGCTGGACCATGTCTTTCGCGAAGGCCTGTTTCTGAACGCGATTGACCAGGAACATAGTCGTTATGCCTATCATCGGCTGTTTCGTGAGATGGTGTTGGGCCGGCTGATCGATCGGGCGCCCGACCGCGCTGCCGTCATGCATCGGCGGGCGAGCGAATATTTTGCCGATACCGGCCAGCTTGCCCTGGCGATCGAACATGCGCGGCTGAGCGGGGAAAAGGCGTTCCTCGCCGACCAGTTGGATCGTCTGGCTGAAGGACTGACCTATTCGGGCTATCTCTATCGCATCGACGAACTGGGCGCGGAACTGCCCTGGCCGATCCTGGCCGAACGGCCCAATCTGCTCCTGGCGCTGGCCTGGAGGCGCATCCGCCAACTGGCCTTTTCATCGGCCGACAGACTGATTTCCGCCGCGCGGCAAGCCTGTGACGCGAAGCGGGAGGCGCAGTCCCTGCCCGCGCATGAAATCGAGCAACTGGACCTGCTGATCCGCCATCGCTTCGTCATGCTGGCGGCGGCGCGCGACGACATGATCAGGGTCGAGGCCGATTCGGAGCCGCTGCTTGCCGAATTGGCCGACAGTCATGCCTATCTTAGCTGCACCTTGCTGGCGCAGCTCATGTCGGCGCGGCGCGAGCTGTATCATTTTCAGGACATGCTCAAGCTGGAGGCGGAAACGAGCCGCGCTCTGTCGCGTCCCGGTTCGGCCTTCGCATCCATCGCCCTGAAGGCATCGGTCGCGCCGACCATGATGGCGCAGGGCAAGATTCCCTTGGCGCAACGTTTTCTGGAAGAGGCCTTCGCGTTAGCCGTTGAAATCCATGGCGCGGGTTCCGGTCTGGCCGCGCTTCCCGCGCTGCCGCTGGCCGAACTGCTCTATGATGCGGGCGATCTTGAACAGGCGGCGGAGCTGGCGGAACAATATCTGCCAGTCGTGCGGCAATGGGGCTTTTCCGATCAGATGGCGTCGGGCTATCTGGTCAGCGCGCGCCTGCGGGCGGCAAGGGGCGATCTGCCCAGCGCGCTTTCTACGCTTAACGATGCGCATCTCGTGGCGATCGAATGTGGGCTTGATCGCCTGCGCTCCTTCATCGTGGCCGAAGAGGTGCGGCTTTTGATCAAGGCGGGGCAGATCGACGAGGCCGAGCAGCATTTCCTGGCGGGCGATCCGCAACTGGACGGCGAACCCATTCCCACCCTGCACCCGACGCGGCGCAATGAGAATATCGCGATCGCCTGGCTCAGGATCGAAATGCAGCGCCATCGGCTGGGCCGTGCGCGCAAGGTCGCCTATCGGTGGCTGGAATTCGTCAAGCGCGCCGGAGCGGTCCGGTCCGCCGTGATCTTCGAATTGCTGCTGGCGGAAATCGCGGTGCTTCAGGGCAACCGGTCCGAGGCGCGCAGGGCCGTTCGCGCTGCCGTGGAGATGGCCGAACCGGCCGGCTGGGTGCGGGTCTTCGTCGATGAGGGACAAGTCATCGCGTCTCTGATCCTCGAAGCCTATTCGCAGGGACCGGAACTGGAAACGCCGGCCGATCGCTTCGCCGTCCGCCTTGTGTCGATGTTGCGGCGGGGACCGCAGATCGAAGCGGAGGAAGAAGAGGAGGATGATTTCGGCCTGACCGGGCGCCTCGCCAACCGGGAAGTCGATATTTTGACGATGGTGAGCGGAGGCCTGCGCAACCGGGAAATTGGCGACCGCCTCGGCCTGACCGAAGGCACGGTCAAATGGTATATGCAGCAAATATACGACAAGCTGGGCGTGCGTCGTCGGCCGCAGGCGGTTCTGCGGGCGCGGCAGCTCGGCATTTTGCCCTGAAGCGCGCGCCGCTTCCTATCGAAGGATAGATTGCGCCGTTCGCGCAACCTGCGACCGGCGCAATCTGCGCGAAAGGAAATATCATGGCAAAACGCAAGGTCATCATCAGCTGCGCGATTACAGGCGCAATCCACACGCCCTCCATGTCGCCCTATCTGCCCGTGACGGCGGAGGAGATTGCGGAATCGGCGGTCGGCGCGGCGGAGGCGGGCGCCGCCATCATTCATCTGCATGCGCGCAATCCCGTCGATGGGCGGCCGGACCAGAATCCCGACCTGTTCGAACCCTTCCTCAAGGTCATCAAGCAGCGTACCGACGCCGTGCTGAACCTGACCACCGGCGGGCACCCCTCCATGACGGTGCAGGAACGCATCCGTCCCGCCCAGACTTTCGCGCCCGAAGTAGCCAGCCTCAATATGGGGACGATGGGCTTTGGCCTGTTTCCGATGCTGGACCGGTTCAAGACGTTCAAGCATGACTGGGAGCCGGCGGCGCTCGAAGCTTCGCGCGATCTGGTGTTCAAGAACACCTATGCCGACATCGAACATCTGCTGACCACCTTGTCGCCGCTGGGCACGCGTTTCGAATTCGAATGCTATGACACCAGCCATCTCTACAATCTGAAATATTTTCTCGATCGCGGCCTCGTAAAGGCGCCGCTGTTCATCCAGACATGCTTCGGCATATTGGGCGGCATCGGCAGTCATCCCGACGATATCATGCATATGAAGCGGACGGCCGACCGGCTGTTCGGCGACCAATATGAATGGTCCGTGCTGGGAGCGGGCGCGCGCCAGATGAGCATCGTCGCCATGGCGGCGTCGATGGGCGGCAACGTCCGCATCGGTCTGGAAGATTCGCTGTGGGGCGGTCCGGGGCGGCTGGCCGAGACCAATGCGGAGCAGGTGAAGACCGCGCGGCAGATCGTTGAGGGCATGGGGCTTGAAATCGCCACGCCGGACGAGGCGCGCGCCATGCTGGACCTCAAGGGCGCGGACCGGACGAACATCTGATGATGGAAAAAAGCGGGCCGCTGGCCGGTATTCGCCTGCTGGAGATCGACGCGATCGGCCCCGTGCCGCTCGCGGCGATGCTGCTGGCGGATATGGGTGCAGAGATCGTCCGGATCGCCCGGCCGCCTTCGGCTACGGCGGGGGATTGGGACGATGTCGGTGGTGACATCCTGCACCGCAGCCGGGCGGTGACCTATCTCGATCTCAAGCAGGACGCCGATCGCGAACATCTGCTCGCACTGGTCGAGCGGGCGGACGGGCTCATCGAGGGATACAGGCCCGGCGTCATGGAACGCCTCGGCGTCGGTCCCGATGTCTGCCTTGCGCACAATCCACGGTTCGTGTTCGGTCGGATGACGGGCTGGGGCCAGTCCGGGCCGCTGGCTCTGCGGGCGGGCCATGACATCAACTATCTGTCGATCACCGGCGCGCTCCACGCGATGGGAGAGCGGCAGGGAACGCCTCCGGTGCCGCTCAATCTGGTGGGCGATTATGGCGGCGGCGCCATGTTCCTGATCTTCGGCCTGTTGAGTGCGCTGCTGGCGGCGCAACGGACGGGCCGGGGGCAGGTTGTCGACGCCTGCATCACCGACGGCGTCGCGTCGTTGATGAGCCTTTTCTACGCATGGCAGCCCAAGGGTTTGTGGGAAGATGCGCCGGGCTCCAATCTGCTGGACGGCGCGGCGCCCTTCTACCGCTGTTACGAATGCGCCGATGGGCGGCATGTCGCGGTGGGGTGTCTGGAACCCAAATTCTTTGCCCAGATGGTGGACGGACTGGGTCTTTCCGATCGGCGCTATGACCAGAACGACCGTGAAGGCTGGCCCGTGATGCAGGCTGATTTCGCTACCGCCTTCGCCAGGCGAACGCGCGACGAGTGGGCTGAAAAATTTGCGGAGACCGACGCTTGCGTGTCACCGGTACTTTCCATGGCGGAGGCGCCGGAGCACGCGCATAATCAAGTCCGGGGTACTTTCGTGACACGGAATGGCGTGGTCCAGCCCGCGCCTGCGCCACGGCTGTCGGCTACAGAAGGGAGCTTTGCCGAGCCGAGAATGATTGAAGTTGGCGATTTGATCGCAGACTGGTCCTGACACAGGATTCCATCACTTTCGTCGCTGCCCGTTACGCAGCAAATGATGGGTGCGGCACAATTGCCTCGATCGAAATCTTAGCGCGATATGATCGTCTGACCCTGCCGATCGATAGGTTATAACGGTACCCCAACCCTCTTTTGCTGACGGCATGTTTCGACCTGCGACGAATAGCAGGCTTGTCTACAGAGAGGATAGAGCGATGAAGTCCTACATAGTTAAGGTTGTGCTGCTTTCGACGGCCGCCACTGTCGCAACGCCCCTGTGGGGCCAGACCAACGTCGCCGAAACGCCGCAAGCCGAGCAAAGCTATCCCACCAGCGATATCGTCGTTACCGCCCGCCGCCGCGAAGAGCGGCTGCAGGATGTCCCGGTGTCGGTCACCGCCTTCTCTGCTGCGGGGCTGGAGCGAAGCAATGTCCAGACAGCCACCGACCTGAAGACCATTACGCCAGGTTTCACCTTCGCCTCCGAGGGCGGCAAGGATACGATGGCCCTGACGCTGCGTGGCATCGGTAACCTGCCACTTGGCGAGGGTACGCCCGGCGTCGTCATGTATGTCAACAACGTGGCGTTGCCTGCGGTCGGATCGAATATTCCTGCCTACGACGTGGCCGGCATCCAGGTATTGAAGGGGCCGCAGGGCACCTTGTTCGGAAAGAACACGCTTGGCGGCGCCGTCTTGATCAACACGCAGGAACCGACCTACGATTTTAGCGGCTATATCCAGGGAATGTACGGCCGGTTCGATCATCGCGAGCTGGAAGGCGCCATCAATGTGCCCATCGTGGACGGCAAAGTCGCCTTGCGGGTCGCCGGCCAGATACGCCGTCAGGATCCGCGTATCCCGGCGCTCGACAGTGGTCCCGGCTTTGATGATATCCATCAGGACAGTTTCCGCGCCAGCCTGCTGCTGGAACCGACTGACTGGATCAAGAGCCTGACCATCTATGAATATAGCAAGGCGAACGAACTGGCTGGCGGCCTTAATCTCATTCGCCAGAATTTCCCTTTCGGCGTATTTTTCGGCCCGGAACTGGGCGCCGCGCTTGATGCGCAGGTTCAGGCAAATCTGCAAACGCAACGCAACAACGAATATGGTTCATTCGACGGCGGGATCAACGGTGGCTATGCCGACCGCAAGGCGCAGTCGATCATCAATAACACGTCCTTGACTTTCGGGGATATCACCGTCCGCAATATCATCGGCTATCGCAGGAATTACAGCAATCAGTTGATCAATACCGGAGCGGTTAGTCCGCTGACGCTCCCCGTCGCGCCCGGCGTCAACGTGCCTTTCACGCTCTTCTATGCATCGCAATTGGGACGGCGCGAATATTTGAGCAACGAGTTCCAGGTGCTTGGCGACTTTGGCGCCCTGAACTTCATCGTCGGCGCCTATTACAACAAGGATAACAGCTATGGTGCGGCTGGATCGCAGTTCACGGCCTTCTCGGTAGGCGGCATCCCGGCCTCGCCGATCACTGCCCATGTGACCAACAGGAATAAGGCGCTGTTCGGTCAGATCGGGTACAAGATCACAGACACGCTTACGCTGAACGCCGGTATCCGGTATAGCTGGGACAAGGTCAGCGCCTGCGGCGGGGCCATTGGCACCTCTTATGTCACCGACGAAGAATGCCGTGACGTGGCGGCTCTCGGCCTGATCGATGGCGTGGGCACGGTCAGTAACAGCGGCAAGGCGCCGAGCTGGACCGTCGGCCTTGATTACAAGGTGAAGCCTGACTGGCTGCTCTATGTGGTCTCCCGCCGCGGCTATCGCGGTGCGAACGTGAATACGCCCTTCTTTGAATCGAAGTTCACAACTGGCGGCACCGATCCCAGTTGCATCTTCGGCGGCGGTGTCTGTCCTGACCTGCGGCCGTTCCAGAAGACTGGCAAGGAAACCGTCACCGACGTCGAGGTGGGTTCGAAAATCAATTTCGAGGCAGGCGGCGCGCGAGGCCATTTGAACCTGTCGGCCTATTATGCCAAATATAAGAATGCGCTACAGTTTCTGAACGTGACCGGGGTCGTGCCAAACGGCGCACCCGATACGCCGTCGAACACCGCTTTCGGCGCGAACATCTCCGATCAGACGATTACCGGCATTGAGTTCGAAGCGAGTGTCAGCCCGTCGCGCAACTTAACTGCGTCTTTCAACGGCGCCTTCACGAAGGTGAAGATCGACAAGGTGACGCTGCCAGCCAACCTGCCGACCGGGATCGTTTGCTCGCCGGAGAATATCAACAAATTCTCGCCGACCTTCTCGGGCACTTTCGCCATCAGCTGGACGCTGCCGTTCAAACCGGCCGATGGGGACGTCGTTTTCGATTCCGACCTGTTCACGACGGCCGATTTCGGTGGCCAGAATGGAGAGAAGCTGCCGGGCTACAATCTCGTCAATGCTCAACTTAGCTGGAAGGGCGTCGGGGGCACCGGTCTCGACCTGTCCGTCTTCCTGAAGAATGCGTTCAACGAGAAATATTATTCTGCGGCCAGCGTCCTGCTCCTGTCTTTCCCGATCAGTTCCGCATATCGGGGCGAACAGCGAACCTGGGGCATCAAGGGGCGCTACAGTTTTTAAGGCGCATGAGGGGGAGGACGACAACCTCCCCTTTACCTGCATATCGACAGGGTGGCGGCGCTCCATCTTCTTCTATGCAGGCAATTATTGAGATGGGGGAGCCTAGGTGCACGATGAAATTCGGCATTTGCAGCATGTGGGGTTCCAGCCTCGATAGCTTTCGCGAAGAAGTGAAACTGGCTTCCGACCTTGGCTTCGATCTCGTCACCGTCGGTGATTCGCCGGCGGGCTGGCGCGACCTCTATGTTTCCCTCACGCTCGCCGCGATCGAGGCGCCCAATGTCACGTTGGCGCCGCTGGTTACCTCGCCTTTCATGCGGCATCCTTTGGTGACGGCCTCCGCCCTCAGCACGATCGACGATCTTTCCGGCGGGCGCGTGGCGCTGGGTCTGGCCACGGGCGGCAGCACGGTCCTCGCGATCGGGCGTCCTCCCGCGACGCAAAGGGAAATTCGGGCGGAATTGGCGGCGCTCAGGGATTTGTTCGCCGGAAGGCCGACGGCGTGGAACGGCGTGGCTGTCAAGCCGCTCCGTTTCGCCCGCCCGATTCCCATCTATTATTCCGCCTTCGGTCCCAAGGCGCTGGCGCTGGCGGGCGAGCAGGCCGACGGCGTCATATTGTTCGCGGGCGAACGCCATCTCGACGCGCTGAAGGACCGGATCGATACCGTCCGGGCCGCGGCGCAGGCGGCGGGGCGCGATCCCCTGTCGATCGATATCTGGGTCGTTTCCTTCGCCTCGATCCGTCCCACACGGGCCGAGGCTATCGACGATCTCAAGGCGTTCATCGTCGTCAACGGCATGGCCTTCCGCACACCTGAAACCCTGGCGCGTGTCCCGACGCAGTTTCGCGGCAAGATCGATGCATTGCACGCGCGCTATGATCCGACCGAGCATGTGGTTGTGGGCGGCAGGAATGTGGCCCTGATGGAGGAATTGGGTCTGACCGAGTTCCTGGCGGACTTCGATACGCTGGCGGGGCCTGTCGATGCGGCAGTCGACATGCTGCGGCGCGTGAAGGCGATGGGTGTCTCCACCTTCATCGCGGCCTTGCCCGGGCATGCTGCGCCGCTAGAAACCATTAGCGGGCTTGCCCGAGCGCGGAGTATGATGTGACACTGGATCTACTGCATCTGAGCGAAGACGAAGCAGCGGGCATCGCGGCGGTGCTGCGATCCCGGTCGCTGGGCGACATGATGGCGGCGGCGGAGGCGATGACGGTGGCGGCGCATGGCCGTCGCCTGACCTATTCCCGCAAGGTCTTCATTCCCCTCACCAAATTATGCCGTGACGTGTGCCACTATTGCACCTTCGCCACCACGCCGGCCCGCGCGGGTGACGCCTATCTCAGTCGGGATGAGGTGCTGGCCATCGCCCGTGCGGGCGCGGCGGCCGGTTGCCGGGAAGCCCTTTTCACCCTCGGCGATCGACCCGAGGCCCGCTATGCCGCTGCGCGCGAGGCTCTCGCGGGGCTTGGGCATGACTCGACCTTGTCCTATCTGGCCGAAATGGCGGAACTGGTGTTTCGTGAGACGGGCTTGCTGCCGCATCTCAATCCCGGTCTGATGAACGGCGAGGATTATGCGCAGTTGCGGCCGCATGCCGCTTCCATGGGCATCATGCTGGAAAGCAGCTCGGATCGCCTGTGCGCGCGGGGCGGCCCGCATTTCGGCTCGCCCGACAAGCAGCCGGCCCTGCGATTGGCCGCCATCGAGGAAGCCGGACGGGCGCGCGTGCCGTTCACGACCGGCCTGCTGATAGGCATCGGCGAAACCCGCGAGGATCAGGTGGAGGCGCTGGTCGCCATTCGCGATCTGCATCGCCGCTACGGCCATGTGCAGGAAGTCATCATCCAGAATTTCCGGGCAAAGCCGGGAACGCGCATGGCGGATCATGCCGAACCGTCGCTCGACGATCATCTCTGGGCCATCGCCGCCGCGCGGATCATACTGGGGCCCGAGATGACGATCCAGGCGCCGCCCAATCTACACGATCGCGTCGATCTGGCGCCGCTGATCCGGGCCGGCGTCAATGACTGGGGCGGGGTGTCGCCCGTGACGCCCGACCATGTGAACCCGGAGGCGCCCTGGCCGCATCTGGAGATATTGGAGGACGCCACCCGGTCCGCAGGTCGCCTGTTGATGCAGCGGCTCGCCATCGGCCCGCGCTATGCCCTTGCCGCGCGGGATTGGGCGGCGCCGGCCATCGCCACCCAGATCCTGCGCGCCATTGACGGGCGGGGATTGCCCAAGGTCGACGACTGGTCCGCAGGGCATGGCGATCCAGCGCCCGACATCATGGCGGTGGAGCCCGTTTCGGCCTCCCGATTGATCCGGTCCATCCTCGCTGCGGCGGAGCAGGGCGAACGGCTAAGCGAAGCGGATATCGTCACCCTGTTCGATGCCGAGCAGGAAGATTTTGCCGCCATCGTCGACCGGGCCGACCGGTTGCGGCGGCAGGCCGTGGGCGACACGCTGACCTATGCGGTCAACCGCAATATCAACTATACCAATATCTGCCTCTATAAATGCGGCTTCTGCGCCTTTTCCAAGGGCAGCACCAAGGCCATGCGCGGGCCTGCCTACAGGCTCGACATGGAAGAGGTCGGACGCCGCGCGGCCGAGGCCTGGGATCGCGGCGCGACCGAAGTCTGCCTTCAGGGCGGGATCCATCCCGACTATGACGGGCATACCTATCTCAATGTCCTCAAGACGGTGCGTGAGGCTGCGCCGGATATCCATATCCATGCCTTCTCGCCGCTGGAGGTGACCCATGGCGCCCGCACGCTCGGCCTGCCGCTGGAGGATTATCTGGCGCGACTGAAGGAGGCGGGGCTCTCCACCTTGCCCGGTACGGCGGCGGAGATACTGGACCCTGAAGTTCGCGATATCATCTGCCCGGACAAGGTGACGGCGGACGAATGGATCGAGGTGATGCGCGTGGCGCACGGGGTGGGCCTGCGCAGCACGGCCACGATCATGTTCGGCCATGTCGAAGAATATAAGCATTGGGCGCGCCATCTGCTCCGGATTCGCGGATTGCAGGAGGAGACGGGCGGCTTCACCGAATTCGTGCCGCTGCCCTTCGTGCATATGGAATCGCCGATCTGGCGAAAGGGGCTGGCGCGCTCGGGCCCCAGCTATCGCGAAGCGGTGCTGATGCATGCGATCGCGCGCATCGTGCTGCATCCGGTGATCCCGAATATTCAGGTATCCTGGGTAAAGATGGGGCCGGAGGGGGCCGCGGCGATCCTGAATGCGGGCGCCAACGATATGGGTGGCACGCTGATGGATGAATCGATCACCCGGGCCGCTGGTGGCGTCAACGGGCAGGAATTCGGCCCCAGGGAAATGCAGGCCCTGGCGGCATCCGTCGGGCGACCTGTGCGCCAACGCACCACGCTTTACGAACCGGTGCGACCGCGTCGCGCCGTCTTGGCTGAACCATCGTGAACGATCTGCAACATCGTTCGCCAGCTCCATTGAAGGACAATATATGACTCTTCCCGCCATTGCCGTCGTCGGCGGCACCGGTAATCTGGGCGCTGCGATCGCCTGGCGCCTGGCGCGTGCCGGCTATTCCGTGACGATCGGATCGCGCAACGCCGAAAGTGCGGAAAAAGCCGCCGCGGAATTGGGGCATGGCCTGCGGGCTGGCGCCAATGTGGATGTCGTCGCGAATGCGGACATCATCATCGTGACGGTGCCCTTTGCCGCGCAGGAGGCGACGCTTCGCGACATCGCGCCGCATGTCGTTGGCAAGTTGGTCGTGGATACGACCGTTCCCCTCGTTCCGCCCAAGGTGATGCGGGTCCAATTGCCCGATGAAGGCTCCGCCGCCCAAAAGGCGCAGGCGGTTCTGGGAGAAGGCGTGACGCTCGTGTCCGCGTTCCACAATGTCGCCGCGCATAAACTGGCCAAGGACATCGATGTCGGCTGCGACGTGCTGGTCTTCGGCGACGACAAGGATGCGCGCGGTCGCATCGTGGCGCTGGCCGATGCCATGGGATTGCGGGGGCTTCACGGCGGCGCGCTGGTCAACTCGGCGGCCGCCGAAGCGCTCACGTCGATCCTCATTTTCATGAACAAGACCTATAAGGTTGACGGCGCGGGCATTCGTATCACAGGAGATTTGATCCCGCCCGAGGCTTGAGGTGTATTCGATGATCGAGATCGTACCGTTGACCGGAATTGGGGAGGTCAGACCGGGCGATGATCTGGCGGACATTCTGCATGTGGCGCTTGATCGGTGCGGCATTGAACCCCGCGCCGGCGACCTTCTGGTCGTGACGCAAAAGATCGTGTCCAAGGCCGAGGGGCGTTTCGTGTCGCTGGCTGATGTGGAGCCGGGGGAAGAGGCGCGGCGCCTGGCCGATATCACGCGCAAGGATGCGCGGCTGGTGCAACTGGTGCTGGATGAATCGAGCGCCATCCTGCGCGCTGTGCCCCACGTCCTGATCGCGCGGCACCGGCTGGGCCATGTCATGGCCAATGCCGGGATTGATCGGTCCAACATCGGGGCGGGGGAGGGCGATCGCGCCTTGCTCCTGCCGGTCGATCCCGATGGAACGGCATCGCACCTGCACGCCCGACTGGGCCTGCCCGTCGTCATCTCGGACAGTTTTGGCCGACCCTGGCGGATGGGCGTGGTGGCGGTCGCTATCGGCGCTGCCGGATTGCCGGCGTTGCTGGATCGCAGGGGCGAACTGGATCGCGACGGGCGGACGCTGGAAGTCACCCAGGTCGCCCTGGCCGATATCGTCGCGACGGCCGCCTGCCTCGCCACCGGGGAAGGCGCGGAAGGCATACCGGCGGCCCTGGTGCGGGGCTGCCTGCTGACCGGCCCGGAACGTCCCGCCGCCGATCTGGTGCGTCCCGTTCATGAAGATCTGTTCGCATGAAGCGCGTCGTTGTTCTGACCGGCGGCGTGGGCGGCGCGAAGCTGGTTCTGGGTCTGTCGCGCATTATGGCGGGCGATGGGTTGACGGCGATCGTCAATACCGGGGATGACTTCCGGCATCTGGGGCTGCATATATCGCCCGACATCGACACCC
>NZ_NOIW01000046.1:0-41339 GCF_002708645.1 Sphingobium sp. IP1 | reverse complement strand
CATGGCCGGGAGTTTCGAGCAACTCGTCCAGACATTCCCGCAATCGCGGATGGGCCTTGCGCAGATCGGCGGCCTGTTGAGCGAGCAAGGTCTTGGTCCGGTGGCCGAGGCGGCCTCTGCGTTCGTTGAGGGCGCGCTGTTCGCGGCGGGCGTGGTCGTTGCCATGAAGCTCGCGCGCCGTGATTTGGACAGGCCTGAAGGCCGCTCGGCGGCGTCGTCCGGCCTGGTCACGAGCGGTAGAGGCAGCGCGCCTCGGTTGGGTTAGGGCCCGCCAGCCCGGGTATGGGCAGCGAAGAGGTAGATAGGCCTGATCGGCTTGATTTTCCTTTCGGTTATCAGAACAGGTTTCCTGCGATAAGAGCGGTCGACATGAACAATGATCTTCCCGAACCGCGCCTGGATTTTGACGGCCTCAATGCGTTTCTCGACGCCGCCTTTCCGCTCGAAGCGCGCGCCAATTTAGGTTCGCTCGTGGAGATCGCTCCGGGGCGTGTCCGGATGCTGCTCGAGCCGACTGCGGCGATGGCGCGGCCTGGAGGGATCGTATCAGGCCCTTCGTTGATGGCGCTGGCCGACATTGCGGCGTATGCTGCGATTGCCGCCCATTATGGTCCTGAACCTATGGCAGTAACACATAACCTTTCGATCTCTTTCTTGCGGGCCTGCCAGTTCGAGGCGATCCATGCCGATGCCCGGCTGCTCAAACTCGGGCGCAGGCTATCAACGATCGACGTGCGGATCTGGCAGGGGCGCGAGGATCGCCTGGTGGCGCAAGCAACGGTTGGATACGCGCAGCCATAGTCGCAGTGTCCCCGCCACTTGGCGGCTGCTCCTTATCCCCGGGCCGACCGGAGGCTCGGCCAGGCGCCGCCGGCCGCGTCGTTTCGGCAATTGTTGATCACATATATCGCCCGCTAAATGTCGCGGAAGGCAATGGATTCCTGCCTGGCACATCGCCGAACCGCCCTCGCAAGGGACGATGATTCCTACCGGCGCCATCTGGCGAAGGAGGAATCATGCGTTTGTTCTTCATCGTGTTCGTGGGTTCAGGGATAGGTGGCGCGCTACGCCATCTCGTAGGTCTTGTATCGCTTCGACTGCTCGGACCGAGCTTTCCCTCTGGAACCCTGGCCATGAATGTCTTCGGCTCAGCGCTGATGGGGTTGGTCATCGTAGTGCTTTCGATGCGCTCGGGGACCAGCCATGAGCTGCGGGTCTTCCTGACCATCGGCCTCATCGGCGGCTTCACCACCTGGTCGACGTTCAGCCTTCACGCGTACAGTCTCTGGGAACGCGGCGAACAGGCGGCAGCGATAGGCTACGTCCTTAGCAGTCTCGTCCTGTCGTTCGCGGTTCTGGCCGTTGTCCTGGTGGCGGCTCGCTGCTTCGGTTGATGCAGATTAGAGATTAGACTGAGTGTCAGCGCTCATTTGCCGGCGGCCCTGACGGCGGGACGGAGCCAGAAGAAAATCGTGCAGCCAGCCCCGACCGAAATCTTGTTTTTGTCCCGACCGCAACAAAATTGGATGAGCGCGGCTATGACGCGCTGGGCCAATGATACAGGAGCGAGGGCACCACGTTGAGCAGTCCTTATGAGGTCTTGGGGGTATCGCCGACAGCCTCGGCGGATGAAATTCAGAAGGCCTACCGAAAACTCGCCAAGACCCTCCATCCCGATCTCAATCCTGGCGACCGGACGGCTGAAGACAAGTTCAAAGCCGTCGCGGGAGCCTATGATCTCCTTCGCGATCCCGAAAAGCGGCGTCGCTTTGACGCCGGCGAGATCGACGAGACCGGCGCCGAGCGACCGCCGCAGGGCTATTACCGGGACTATGCCAGCAATGATTACGGCCGATATGCCAACAGCGGCGGCTTTGCGGATTTCGACGAGGACCTGTTCGCCGACTTGTTCCGGCAACGTGGGAGAGCGCAGCCCAATCGGCGCGGCGAGGATCTCCAGTTCCGCCTGGGTCTGACCTTGGCGCAGGCGATCACGGGCGGCGAACAGCGACTGACCCTGCCGGGCGGTGGTACGCTCGACGTCAAGATTCCCGCCGGGATCGTCGATGGCCAGACATTGCGCCTCAAGGGCAAGGGCGGGATGGGCTTTGGCAGCGGCGGCCCCGGTGACGCCTATATCATGCTCGATGTTCTGCCCGATCCGCGATTTGCGCGAGAAGGCGATGATCTCGTTCTCGAGGTTCCGATCTCGCTGAGCGAAGCGGTACTTGGCGGCAAGATCCAGGTCGCGACACCGACGGGTCAGGTGTCGATGACAGTGCCGGCCGGTTCGAACAGCGGCAGCACATTGCGCCTGAAGGGGCAGGGGGCCCCGCGCGCAGGCGGCGGCCGCGGCGACGAACTGGTCAGGCTGAAGATCGTACTGCCCAAGCCGACCGATCCGGAGCTCGAAGCCTTTGTGAAAAACTGGGAGGCGGGCAGGGCACATAATCCGCGGGAGGCAAGCCGATGATCGACCTGGACGACTTCGTGCAGCGCACGGGTATCGCACGGCAGGTTCTGACGACCTGGATCGAGCGCGAATGGCTGGTCGCCGAGCACCCCGGCACGTTGCAGCTCTCGGAGATGGATGCCGCCAGAGCACGGCTCATTCATCAGTTGGAAGGCGATTTCGGGATCAACGACGAGGGTATCGAGATCGTTCTCCACCTGCTCGACCAGGTCCATGGCCTGCGCCGCGCGCTCGAGGCCATGCAGCGAGCAGAACCTGCCGGGCGGGGCAGGGTGACCCGGCGTGGGAGCCGCCTCCGCCAGCGCTACTATCGCTTGGGCAAGCGCCGGCTTTGGTTGGCCAGTCGCCGCCCGCCAATAGGCGCGACCAAGATGGGGATTATCGCCAAAGGCACGCCGGTGACGCGCCTGGTTCGCGCGCAGTGGGAAAGTCGGCGGAAAGAGCGCGGAAGACTGTGGAACGCGTGTTAAAAGGACAGGACCGCACCGCGATACAATTCGGCGTGTCGTGGAGCATCAGCGACAAATCGCGTGGTCACAAAAGGGATTGGTCTTGGCCATCGGGTGGGCGCGACCGGAGCCATGTTGACGTTGAAGGTGCTCTACGAGTTGACCCGCACCGGCGGCCGCTACGCCCTCGTGACCATGTGCATCGGCGGCGGGCAAGGGATCGCGATGATCATCGAGCGGCTCGGCCCAAGGCTTTCGTGATCCACCCGCTCGGCGGCCATTCTATTTGGCAGCGGCAGGCTAGGCTTTGATGCAAAGGCCGGCGCGCTTCCCCCTAAGGCCAAGCTATGTTACCCGGCCGCGCCCTCATCGACGGTTCGCGACGTCATCTTTCGTCGTCGGGCGAATAATCACGTCTGTCAGAATATGCGCCGCCCGGATGCTCCGCCTTTAGGTCATTGCTAACCGCGCCCCTCTATGTGTCAAAGGGAACAGAGCGGGGGCTCAAGCGGCTCGCGGCGTGTCAGCGCTGCGAGCCCCACCTACCGGCTCTCCAGTTCGTGGTTATCCAGGCAGACCCGTCCGCGTCATCCGCCGTTCGCCCTGCCGTTTTTGCCGATTTCCCGCTCAAGCCAGGCGACGAAGCGCCCATCCTCGAAATTTGCCGGCGTCAGGGCAAAGGCACCGTTCCCGGCCATCGCAGCCCCCATCTCCCCATCCTCCGCGATCCCCACGTCGCCGGGAAGCACGATCCGCAGCTGGCCGATTGTCGTCGCCTCACGGCGCAGACCGACCTGCCATTCACGAGCGAAGCCCTCCTCGCCAAGGTCGCGCATGATCGTGCACTCCACACCATGACAGTCGAGCTTTTCGCGGAGCGCGATGAGCGCCTCGAGCGCGTCCCGCTCGAAGGCCGATCCCACAGGCATGAAGCAGCGCGCGCTCTTGATGGCCTGCGCATAACCGCGCCGTGCCACCGCCTTGCCTGTGGGATCGACGGTACAGACGAGCAGCACGAGATGCGGACCTGGGAGCTCCAGATCACCCTCGATGCCGCGCTCGACGACCAGCGGCGAGGCATGGCCGAAAAGGACGGCGCGCGGCGTTACCGACTGGGCGAGTAGCAGAAGAAAGCCTTGGCGCGCCTGCTGCAGGATGAGCGTGCGGGCGAGTGCCCCATTCCAGTAGGGGCCGCTGCGGGTCCAGAGGAGTTCGCTCAGGCGGTGGCCACTGGTGAGAACCACCTGGCCGGCAGCCTCCACCAGCGCATCGAGCTCGTCCATAAGGCCAAGTTCGCTTCTGTGGACTGGCCCGGGCAACACATTGCGGCCGGCGCGCGCCATCAACGATCACAGGCCGCGCCCAAGATCCGAGGCGATCCGCTCAGGCTTCTCGCCGGGCAGCGGCGGAAGCGCGTTGTCCAGGGATATGGAAAGAAATTCGGGCGCGGAAGTCCGCGCAAAGCCGTCCTGCATGATCGTCGCCCCCTCCTGCAAGTCTGCCGCCTCTCTCCTTGTTCAGCAAGTCATGGTGACCACCGAGGGTCGAACCTCGACGCTGTGACTACTTGACCGTCTAGCTGCGTGCCGGCGTCGCGGCCGCCGCCTCTGGCGCCGCGGGCCAGTCGCCATCGGCGAGCCCAGGTAGCGCCTCGAACCATGTCCTCTCATGATGCAGGGTGAAGCCCTCGCAGCCAAAGTCGAGGTCGCTGCGTGCGACCGCGCGCAGCGTCTCGCCGATGCCGCCCACGCCGCCTGAGCGTGTGACCACGTAGCTCACGGCGCCGTCCGCGCAGGTCACAAGGGCCTCGACCACGGTGCCGACCACCTCGCCATCCGATGCCGTGACGGGGAGCCCGGTGATCCCGGTGGCGGTAAACAGGGTGGGCAGAGCCGAGCGGCGGCTCGCTTCGCTGGCGGATTGGCCGCCATCTTCATAGGCGCGCTGCCGGCCGAGCCAGCGCCAGATGCCGATCAGGTTGACCAGCGTCAGGAAGCCGTTGGTCGCCAGCAGATTTGTCTGCCCGGTCGAGAACCCGACAAGTGACCAACAGATCGAGCCTAGCGTGAAGACGACGAAGCCCCAGCCAGTCACGCGAGCACCAAGATTGGCGGCTGTCATCATGGCGGCGATCATCGTGGCGATCGGGGCGATCCATCCGGCGGCGTCTTCCAGCTTGCACTCCTATCGCTTTGCCCGGCGTCCGATCGGTCGTTTCGGAGGTCCGTGATCCTGGCACAGATCGGAACCCCCGCTCCGCGATGACGTTCCCGAACCAAGGAGTATCCGCAGCCATGACAGATTCTGAAACGCGCAGCCGCACCGCCGGACAGGATGACGCCCCCGTCACCGCGTCGAAAACCGCCGATCCCGATCGCAAGCTGCTGGCCGAGGCGGTGACCATCAACCGACCAGCGCGCGAGCTCTATGATTTCTGGCGCGATCCCACGAACCTGGTTTCGTTCATGGACAATATCGTCTCGATCGAGCCGATCGACCGCGATCGGTCGCGCTGGACCGTGAAGGCGCCGGCGGGCCGCGAAGTGTCCTGGGAGTCGGTCATCACCAAGGATGTGCCGGGCGAGGAGATAACCTGGCAGTCTGCCGAGGGCGCCGACGTCGCCAATAGCGGCCGGATCGAGTTTCGCGATGCGGGGCAGCGCGGCACCGTCGTGCGCGCCGTGATCGCCTATGATCCGCCCGGCGGCGTGATCGGCGAACTGGTCGCCAAGCTCTTCCAGCGCGAGCCGAGGATCCAGACGCGGCGCGACCTGCGCCGGTTCAAGCAGCTTATGGAAACCGGCGAAATCGCCACGAACGCGCGCAATCCGCGCATCCTCGCAGAAGAAGGAAAGTAAGTGCGATGAAGGCGATCACCTGGCACGGCAAGCACGACGTACGCTGCGACACGGTCGACGATCCCGCGATCGTCAATCCGCGCGATGCGATCATCCGCGTGACCTCCACCGCGATCTGCGGGTCGGACCTGCATCTTTATGACGGCTATATCCCGACGATGCAGAAGGGCGACATTCTCGGCCACGAGTTCATGGGCGAAGTGGTCGAGGTCGGGCCCAAGAGCAGCCTCAAGACCGGACAGCGCGTCGTCGTGCCGTTCACCATCTCGTGCGGCAGCTGCTACCACTGTTCGAAGACGCAATATTCGGCCTGCGAGAATGCGAACCCGGCCGACAACCAGGATATCGGGCGCGAGGGCTATGGCCATCCGATGCCCGGCCTGTTCGGCTACAGCCACATGACCGGAGGCTATGCCGGCGGGCAGGCCGAATATGTCCGCGTGCCCTTCTCTGATGTCGGCCCGCTCGTCATTCCCGACGAAAGCATCCCGGACGACAAGGTGCTGTTCCTCTCGGACATCCTTCCGACGGGCTGGATGGCGGCGGAGAATGCCGAGATCGAGCCAGGCGACACAGTGGCGGTCTGGGGCTGCGGTCCGGTGGGCCTGTTCGCGGTGCAGTCGGCTTTCCTGATGGGCGCCGAGCGGGTCATCGCGATTGATCATTTCCCCCGCCGCCTCGAACTTGCGCGCAAATTCGGTGCCGAGACTGTCAATTTCGAGGATAGCAAGGTCTATGAGGCGCTGATGGAGATGACGGGCGGGATCGGCCCCGACGCGGCGATCGATTGCGTGGGCCTTGAGGCGCACGGCGCCTTTGCCGACAATGTCATTGACCAGATCAAGGCTTCCACCTTCCTGGGGACCGATCGCATCCACGCCATCCGGCAGGTGATCCTGGCGACCCGCAAGGGCGGGCGTGTCTCGATGCCCGCCGTCTATGGCGGCTTCGTCGACAAGTTCCCCTTGGGCGCACTGATGGAGAAGGGCCTGACCCTCAAGACCGGCCAGACGCATGTGCAGCGCTATCTGCAGCCTCTCTATGCCGCGATCGCGGAGGACAAGATCGATTCAACCTTCCTTATCAGCCACCGCATGGCGCTCGAGGATGGGCCACTCGGCTATCAGAAATTCCACGACGAGCAGGACAGCTACACGAAGATCGTTTTGAAGCCAGGGCAGGCAGCGGGCGCAACGGCTGCCTGACGCTGCACATACGCCTTGTCAGACGCCCGCGAGCGCGTCGATGGAAGCCTGTACGTTCTCGTAAGTATAGGGCTTGGTCAGGGTCCGGGCGCCGGCATGGCGCTCGGACGGCGCCTGGAGGTTGCCACCCGTGGCAAGGACGAACGGGATGCCGCGATCCTGAAGCGCGTCGGCGACCGGCCAGGAGGTTTCCTTGCCCAGGTTGAGGTCGAGGATGGCGAGGTCAAAGCTCTGCGCTTGGATCTCGGCGAGCGCGTCGGCGACGCTTCCTACGGCCGCGCCGATCCGATGACCCATCATGTCGATGAAATCCTCGAGCATCATGGCGATGAGCGGTTCGTCCTCAACGACAAGAATGTTGCGTGTGTTTGTCATGGGGTCGGCAATATGCCTCCCTTGTAGGCGCGCCAAGCTTTATCTGGCCTGCCCCGCCTGCCCGGCCTGCACGCCTCCGCAGCCGTCGTCACTCACTGGATCGTCGTTGCGGCACTGCGGCTGCTCCGTCGGAACAGCCGCAGTGCGCAACCGCCTAATTGCGCATGTCGTCGGGGACGATGCCGCCATTTTCGGCAAGCTTGTCTATGACGGCGCGGTGAAGCGCGATATTCTGTTCGGCTGAACCGGGTTCGCCGGCATTCACCCCGAGTTCCTCGGCCAGCTCCTTTCGGGCGGTGAGACTGGAATCGAGATCGAGAAGCTTCAGAAGATCGACGATCGAGTTCTTGTAGTTGCCGCCATGATCGTCCTTCATTGCGGCCATAGCCTCCAGGACGGGCCCGACGTTGACCGATGTTTGCGCCGGTGCAGCGGCGGCGGGAGCCGGAGCAGTTGTCGTGGGCGCTGGGGCGGGACTTGGCGCGGCAGGCGCGGCGGAGGGCGCAGGACTCGCGGGCGCGGCCTTGGCCGCGTTCGGGTGGAAGATCTTGCTCAGGATGTTGCCGAAGATGCTCATCGTCTCGTCTCCTTGGGTCTCTTGCCGCGCTGCGGGCGGGCAGGGGTGTAACGTCCCGCGTTCGAAAAGGTCCACCGCTGGAACGATGAAGCCTGGCCCGCGTTGAGCAGGCGTCCTGCTCGAATGGGGAGTTATTCATGAAACCGCTTCTTTTGGTATCTCTTTCGGCCGCCGCGCTTTGCCTTTCCGCTTGCGGCAAGAAGGCCGAGCCTGTCGAGAACACGGCAGCGACCTCGGCGGCCGAACCTGCCGCGCCGGCACCTGCGGTCCTGAGCCCGGGACAGGCCTTTGCAAACACGGCGGCAGCAAGCGACGCTTTCGAGATCGAGACGTCGAAACTCGCGGCGAGCAAGGCGCAGTCCGCAAAGATCAAGTCCTTCGCCGAGCAGATGATCAAGGCCCACACGGACTCGACTGCCAAGCTCAAAACGGCGGCCGCGGCCGCGACGCCGGCGATCGCGCCTGATGCGGCGTTGACCCCGGCCCAGCAGCAGGAGCTCGCCGATCTGCAAACCAAGTCGGGCGCCGAGTTTGATCATGCCTATGCGCGCCTCCAGGCCGATGGCCACCAGAAGACATTGGATGCGCTCAAGGCCTATGCGGCAAGCGGGGACGTTGCGCCCCTCAAGGCTTTCGCGTCCGAGCTCGTACCGATCGTCACTGCGCACCTCAATATGGCCAAGGGCCTCTAACGCCAGCCAGCTTCACGAACCGGGTGTCTGGTGGACGCCCTGACCTGCGCATCATGAGGCGCCAGCGCTCCGAACGGGCGCTGTGCGCTCGTCAGTAGCGCTTGAGCAGAGTTTCCACGGTGCGGGTGACGGTCCGATCCTTGTCGTCGTCTGCTTCGCTGCGGATATCGTTCTCAAGAGCTTCCCGGATCTTGGCGATCTGGGCGTCGGTCAGATGTTCTATGCCCACAAATTCGACGCGCGCCTTGTCGAGCGCGCGGATGATCTCGTCGAGCTTTGCCTGCATTGCGGCTCCGTCACGGTTCTGGCTGTTCTGAATGAGGAAGACGGCAAGAAAGGTCAGGACGGTGGTCGCGGTGTTCACGATGAGCTGCCAGGTGTCCGAATAATGGAGGAATGGTCCACTGATGGCCCAGAGAACGATGAACAGCGTCGAGATAATGAAGGCCAGCGGCTGGCCCATGATCGTGGCAGAACGTGTGGCGATGGCGGTGAAGAAACGATCCATGGGAGATTTTCCAAATCTTTGCTGAGACGATGGTGGTGCTTTGACGCCCAGGCGGCGTGTTGCTGTACGATTGCTGGGGTGCCAGACCAAGCCATGCTGATGTCGCCAAAGGCCTCGGGAATGACTGGAAAAGGACAGGACGCGCACCTATTCTCAGGCTGTGCGCGAGAAAGCGCACATAGTCACAACCTGGCATGGAGAAGACGATGTCCGACCATTATCTGAACCATCTGCGCGAGGAGCACGCCCGTCTGGAGGCAGAGATCGAGCAGGAACTGCGGCGGCCTGTACCCGACCAGCTTCTGGTCGCCCGTCTCAAAAAGCTCAAGCTCGCCGCTAAGGATCGACTGACGGCCATGGATCGCGGTCGCGCCCAAAGCTCGGCGGCCTGACGAATGGACGGCGGAGCCGAGAACGTCGGTTCCGCCATTCCGCTGAAGGGGGCATGACAAGTACATCGGTTGGTGCGTTGGGAATGGACTCGCGGGTGCTACTAATGTCCCGTCGATCGCGTTAGACGTGGACCATGTATGTGCGTTGTCTTCTGGGTCGGCATAAGCCGTCATCCGCTTCCATAGCGCGCGACAAGCAGGGCCAGTACAAAGCGTTCTGCGAGCGATGCGACTTGCCGATTGAGATGGATCACAAAGGCGCCTGGCGCGTACCGCCTCCCATTTACGACCGGCCCTCAGGGAAGGATAGCGTTGCGGCTGACGACTAGCTGTGGGCTGCGGGCAGGCTTACTGCGCAAGCGGCAGGTCCGCCTTGGCAGCGCCAAGCAGTACCCATCCACTGAATCGGCAGCGCCGAGCGTCACGGCCAACCATTGCAGGGACAAGCAACGCGCTGCCTGCCTGGGCCCCCGCGGCGGGTGGGGGCTCATCATCCCGCCGAACTCGTGTGTCACTGGGGTCGTGCCCGCCATCACGCCGGTTCCCCCGGGTTGAAAAACCGGGCCGTGCCAACCAGATTTCGCCCGCCATTCCAAGGAGAGCGAAATATAGCGATGAGCACGATTACCGACGCTTCCCCCGACACGCGGTCCTTTGAGGCCGATGTCGCCAAGCTGCTGCACCTGATGGTGCACTCCGTCTATTCGGACAAGGATGTCTTCCTTCGCGAACTGGTGTCCAATGCCGCCGACGCCTGCGAAAAGCTGCGCTACGAAGCGATAGCGGCGCCGGCACTGCTGGGTGACGACCCTCAGCCGCGGATCACGATTACGCTCGATCCCGATGCGCGCCAGTTGACCATCGAGGACAATGGCATTGGCATGACCCAGGCCGAAATGGCCGAGGCGCTCGGCACGATCGCCCGTTCGGGCACCAAAGCCTTCATGGAACAGATCGCCGCCAAAAAGGATGGCGAGGGCGGCCAGCTCATCGGCCAGTTCGGCGTCGGCTTCTATTCCGCCTTCATGGTTGCGGACAAGGTCGATGTGCTATCGCGCCGTGCTGGTGAGGATGGTGCTGGCCTGTGGACGTCGGATGGTTTGGGCACCTACTCGATCGGGGATGCTGATCCGGCCGAGGCTCCGGCGCGCGGAACGCGCGTCATTCTTCATCTCAAGGAAGATGCGGCCGACTATACCCGGCGCTTCAGCGTGGAGCCCAAGATCAAGGCGCAGTCGGGCCATGTCCCGGTGCCGATCGTCCTCAAGGACAAGCCCGATGCGGAGCCGGCGCAGATTGCCGATGGCGCGGCGCTTTGGGCGCGGCCCAAGTCCGAGATCAGCGAGGAAGACTATACCGACTTCTATAGGACCAACGCCGGACAGTTCGACACCCCCGCACTGACGCTGCACTACCGCGCCGAGGGCGTGCACGAATATAATGTGCTCGCTTTCGTGCCTGAGATGCGACCCTTCGACCTGTTCGACCCAGATCGGGCGGGGCGGATGAAGCTCTATGTCCGCCGGGTGTTCATCACGGGCGAGGCGCAGATCCTGCCTCGCTACCTGCGCTTTGTGCGCGGACTGGTCGACTCGCAGGACCTGCCGCTCAACGTTTCGCGCGAGATGATCCAGGAGAGCCCGGTTCTGGCCGCCATCCAGAAGGGTGTGTCCAACCGCGTGTTGAGCGAACTGGAAAAGCTCTCGAACAGCGATGGCGACAAGTATCTCAAGATCTGGGAGAATTTCGGGTCCGTCCTAAAGGAGGGTCTCTACGAGGATTACGCTCGGCGCGAGACGCTGCTGGGGCTCGCCCGCTTCAAGACCAGCACGTCGAACAATGAATGGCGTTCGCTCAAGGACTATGCTGCCGATCTGAAAGAGAACCAGACCGCCATCTACTATGCGGTGGGTTCCGACATCGAGCGGCTCGCCTCCTCGCCCCAGCTCGAAGGCTTCCGCGCGCGCGGCATCGAAGTGCTCCTGCTGACCGACCAGATCGACGGTTTCTGGGTGACCGGAGCGCCGGATTTCGAAGGCAAGCCGTTCAAATCGGTGACACAGGGCATGTCGGATCTGGGTCTCATACCCCTTGCCGATGGCGAGCAACCGCCGGCGGAAACGTCGGACGAGGTCGCCGGCTTCATCGACTTCGTCAAGGCGACGCTGGGCGATGTCGTATCCGATGTCCGCGCGTCGGAACGGCTGACCGACAGCCCTGTGTGCCTGGTAGCGCCCGAACATGGCATGGACCGGCAGATGGAGCGGCTGCTGGCGGGCGCGGGGCAGCTTGCGCAGGTGAGCAAGCCGGTCCTCGAGATCAATCCCCGGCACGCCCTCGTCACCAGGCTCAGCGCGGTAGGTGCAGAGCAGGCCGACTTGCGCGAGGATGCAGCGCATCTACTGTTCGACGAGGCCCGCATCGCCGACGGGGAACTGCCGCTCGATCCGCGAGCCTTTTCTGAAAGGCTTGGCCGGGTCCTGCTGCGCGGCAGCGGCCCGATCTGAAGGCACGGTTCGGGCGCGTCCAGCCGGCCGCTTAAGCCAAGGTTAGATGTACGGCCCGGTTCCGCTTCAGAGTGGGTCCGGGCCGTAACGCATTCTTGGGCTCGCGCGCCCCCGGCTGATGTATAAAACATCAAATCTCTATATTCACAGCCTCTGTAGATAGATGGTACTTACATGATCGAGGCATGAGCCTCTGAGGGGTGCAAGGCTAGTCTCGCATGGAGCTGTTCGGGCATCCTGGCCGCGGTGGCCGCAGGCCTTACGATGGGCTTCGTCGAGGGGAGCGGCGAACTTGCCGCCTCGACGCGCATTCGCCGCAACACGGTGTGGGATGTCATCCAGTTCACCGCCAATGGCGTCATCTTCGTGCTGCTCGGTGAACAGCTGCCGGCCATCCTCGCGGGCGCGGCGGCGACGGTGCGCCTCACCGGTCATCATGAACCCTGGTGGCTGGGCGTTTATGTGCTTGCGATCAATCTTGGACTGGCCGCCTTGCGCTTCCTTTGGGTCTGGCTGTCGTTCCGCTTGAGTTTCTTCCGGCAGGGCGACGGACAATCGACCCCGAACTGGCGCATAGTCGCAGCGATGTCCTTTGCCGGCGTGCGCGGCGCTATCACGCTTGCGGGCGTGCTCACGCTCCCGCTCGTGCTCAGCGATGGGTCGCCCTTCCCGGGGCGCGACCTCGCCATTTTCCTGGCGATGGGGGTCATCATAGTCTCGCTGCTCGTCGCGAGCCTTGGCCTTCCCGTCCTGCTGCGGGGCCTGCTCGTGCCGCCCGAGCATGACCAGCAGAGCGCCGAAGATGCCGCGCGCGTCAAGGCAGCCGAAGCGGCCATTGCCCGGATCGAGGAGGTCCAGCACGAACTGGCCGAGGGCCGCGCGGATGCCGATCTTTATGTGTCCGCTGCCGCGCGGATCATGGACGGTTACCGCGAGCGGATCGAAAGCCGGGTGGGGACACGCGAGGAAAATGCCGAGATGCGGCGAGGGGAGGCGATCGAACGGCGCCTGCGCATCGCCGCGCTCAAAGCGGAACGGAGCCAGATCTTTCGCATGGTCCGCAAACGGGAACTCGGCAGCGAGCTTGCGCGCAAGCTCATTCGGGAGCTTGATCTCGCAGAAGCCCGCCATGCGGCCCAGCTCGGCTGACGGCGTGGACACAGGAAGCACGGAGCCAGAAACAGAAAAGAAGGGAGCGGGCCATGGACGAGGCCGACCGGGAATGCAGGGTCGACGAAGCGCCGCGCCTGCTGGAGCGCGCGCTGGCCCTGGTGGACGGCGTCAACGAGGATGCGGCGATGCACGTCCAGATCGCGATCGACCGCCTCATGCCGCAGCCGAGACAGTCCCAGGTTGCGCCCGATGATTGGGACCTGATCAGCTTGCTCCCGCATCTCACCAGCCGCGTCTACTGCCTGCATCGCCATAATGGACTGGCCGTCGGAACGGTGGCGACACGGCTTGGCTTGTCCCTGGACGAGGTCGTCAAACAGATACGTTGCGCCGAGGCTTTCCTGACGGGCCACGCGATCCAGTGATCGCCGCCGTCGAGGATACCCGTCCATAGGCGCGGGCGCAAGCGTCACGGTTCGTCGAAAATCAGAAAGAATTCTGCGCTTTTGCCGCCTTGTCTGTGAACCATGGCCCCCTGCCGCCGTTCATAGGGAAACGGGGCATATGTGTTGCTGTATTACCGAGGATTGCATGATGGCCGATAGGCAACATGTTCTGGTTGTCGATGACGAGCCGGCTCCGGATGATCCTTGTCGATCTCCTGGAGGGCGAGGGCTATGCGATCGAGGAGGCTTCCAACGCCGCCGAGGCTCTTGAGGTCCTGCAGGCGCTGCCCTCGATCCGGATCGTCGTCACCGATATCCAGATGCCCGGATCGATGGATGGCTTGCGCCTGGCGCGCTATATTCGCGATGCCTATCCTCCCATCGCTCTTATCGTTTCCTCAGGCGCCGTTCGGCCTGAGCAGGGTGCGTTGCCCGACGATGCTGTCTTTCTCTCGAAGCCGGCCGACCATCGCGAATTGCTCCGCGTGATCGAAGACCGCCTCTCGGCCGCCTGAAAAGGCAGCCGCGAAGCGGCGAGCCTCCATCAGGGGCGCCTTAGAAAAGCACCAGAGCGGCCGCGAGGACGAGGGATCCCGCGACAATGGCGCCCGCGATCCACCGCCCGGCCGCGGCGATCTCCGTGCCCCCACGCTGCGGAGGGATGAATTGATCGCGCTCCAGCCGCTCGATGATCAGCCTCAGCAGCCGCGGGCCATCCTGCCCGATCCTTGTAATCTCGCGCAGCAGACCTTGGAGTACCGGGGTCCAGGCAGCGGGATCGAGCCGCGAGGCAACGATGCGCACTGCAGCCTGTCGCAGGGCAAGGGTCAGGTCGAAGCCGGGGGCGATGTTGGCGAGGACGCCATCGATCGTCACCAGTGCCTTGAAGATGAGGAGCAGGTCGGGCGGGACGGTCAGCCGCTCCTCTCGCATGAGCGCGAAGAAATCGTTGACCAGGGTGGCGAGCACCAGGCGCGTGCCGCCATGGCGGGCGACAAGCTGTTCGGCCGCCAGAAGGAGCCGCTCGCGAGGCGGGCTCTCACCGGCGGACCACAGGGCGAGCGTCTCCGCCAGGGCCTGCGGATCCCCGATATTGATGGCCTGGACGAAGCGCAAAAGCTCTTCCCGGCGCCGGGGGCTGACATGGCCGATGAGGCCTAGATCCAGCAAGGCGAGGCGGTTTCCGGGCAAGCACAGGAGATTGCCGGGGTGGGGATCGGCATGGAACCGGCCGGTGAGAAGGACCATGTCGAGCACGACCTGAGCGCCGAGCGATGCGATCGCGTGGGGATCGATGTCCGCCTGGACGAGCGTCTCTGCCGAGCGCGGCGCGACCCCTTCGACATAGTCCATGGCGAGGAGCGTTTCCGACGTCCATTCCCAGTGGATTCCGGGAATGACGACCTGCGCGTTGCCGACGAGGTCGGCGCGCAAGCGGTCGGCATTGCGGGCCTCGTTGGTGAAGTCGAGTTCCTCCAGGATTGCGGAAGCGAGCTGTTGGACGAGCGCGGTGGGCGCAAAGCGCCGGATTTCCGCACTGGCCCGCTCGAGTACCGCCGCGAACTGGGCGATGAGGCGCAGATCCGCTTCCATGCGGGGACGGATGCCGGGCCGCCGGACCTTGAGGACGATGGCGCGACCATCGTGCAGGTGAGCGAGGTGGACCTGCGCCATCGAAGCGGCGGCAAGCGGCTCGGGATCGAACGCGGCGAACGCCTTGCTGACAGGTTCTCCCAAAGCCTCCTTGATGGCGGGCCGCACCATTTCGAACGGAAGCGTCGCCGCCTGGCTGTGAAGCCGCTCCAGTTCGGTGATCCAGTCGGGAGGGAGAAGATCGCTGCGCGTGGCGAGAATTTGCCCGAGCTTGACGAAGGTGGGACCCAATTCCTCCAGCGCCAGGCGCGTGCGTGCGGGCAGCGCCGCTGCCTCGCCCGCAAGAAGATCTTTGGCGCCCAGCCCGAACCGGTCGATCGCCGTGTCGAGGCCATAGCGCGCCAGGACCCCGGTGACCTCACCAAGACGCTCCCGGTCCCGGGCCGCTACCATCAAGCTTTTCAACATGGCCCCAGAGATAGGGGCAGCGCACCGGAAACGAAGGGGCGACATTTTCGCGACCGGCGCGGTGCGCCGGCAGGAACGTAGGAAGCAAGGGCGTGTTTCGTGAGAGCCATCCCGCGCGTCGTGCAGGGCTGCGCCTTGCTACGCGAAGGATCCTGATGAAGATCGCCATTCATGCCCAGCTCGACTATCGGTTCGACCGGCCGACAGACGTCCTCCTGCAGCTCGAAGCCGCGGCGATCCCCGAGCAATCGATCGAGGAAGCGCACATCGACCTGTAGGAGACGGATCATTTCGCGCGTGTCGCCGCGCACGATATGCGGATCTGGGTGCGGGTCGGCAGCGAACTGCGCGTCGACTACCATGCGACGGTTTCGATCAACCGAATCCTCGACGATTGCCTGGCGCTGCCAGCGATCCCGCCCAACCAGTTGCCGGGCGAAACCGTACAATATCTGATGCCCTCCCGCTATTGTCCTTCGGACCAGTTCCACTCCTTCGTCTGCGCTGAATTCGATAGTCTGGAGGGCGGCCAGAAAATCATTGCCATGCGCGATTGGGTCCATGGCCACCTCAGCTATGTGCCGGGCGCCAGTACGTCGGACACGACCGCCGCCGACACCTTCATTCGCCGGCAGGGTATCTGCCGCGACTATGCCCATGTTCTGATCACCCTGGTGCGGGCCGCGGGTATCCCGGCGCGTATCGCCAGCGTCTATGCGCTCGGCGTCGAGCCCCAGGATTTTCACGCGGTGGCGGAGGTGTTTCTGGGCGGCGAATGGCATTTGATCGATGCGACCGGCATGGCGCAGGAAGCCGCAATGGCCAAGATCGGCGTGGGCCGGGATGCAGCTGACGTCGCGTTCCTCACCGCTTACGGCCGCGCTGTCCTGAACAACCAGACTGTCGAAGTCGCCGCCGCGCCCTGACCGCCTGGCAAGGCCAATTCTGCGCGGGAAAGGCGCCCTTCACCGATCCTTTACACAGCTGGCGCAAACAGGCCGTGCGGGGGCGATACGTGAACCGGGCGGCCGGCAAGAGCGATGAAAGACAGTTTCCGCGCGAGGCGATTGCGGCCACGGCCGTCTGCCGAACATCCCGCAGCAAGATCGCCGGGCACGTCTCCAACCTGTCGCGGGGCAGCTGCTGCCTGGTGACCACGGTCAGCGGGTCGCTCCCGCACAGATGATAACCCTTCGCCTGTAAGGCCTGGACGGTATTCCCGCGACAGTGCGCTGGGTCGGCGGTGGCGAGGCGGGAATATCCTTCGACTGGCCGCTCTACGCGCCGCTACGCGATCATATCGTTGCGCTGCGCGGCACGGTTTCGGCGGAAGAAAAGCCGGCATGAAGACATTTCTGTTCCTGGCCGCGACCGCGGCGCGGGCTATGCCGGAATGGCGGGCACCGGTTCCAGCGCGGAAACGCTGCGGGCGCGCTGGCTCTCCTTCCACGAAAGCTCGGTCCGCTTGCTCCCCTGACGACGGCCCCCGTCCCGCGGCTTCTCGCCGCAATCCGAGGCGAGAAAAGTCTGCAGGGGTCCCGCTCGATATCTGGTCAGTGAAGCGTCTCTTTGGCAGGCAGGCTGAAGAGGAGGCGCCACATTTCCTGAAGCGCCATCCAGCAGGCCGCGGCATGACGCGCGCGCTCACCGGGCGAAGCAGCAGCAGCGGCGGCACGGTCTTCAGCCTGAGCGAGCGCGAGCAGAGCCTTGGCAGCATGGTACTGCCCAAGGTCGGTATCGACATGCTCGTTCTTCATTGCGGTGTTCCCCGCCCCGACGGCTGCGGCTCGGACGAGAGCAATGCTATTACGCTGTCGAATGCTTCGGTAAAGCGCTATAGCGGTGCATGGCCCAGGAAGATCTCGACGCTTTGGCCACGACGGTCCAGAACCTCAAGCGCGATCTCATCCGGCTGCAGGGCGCCTTTGCCCGCGATGCGCTCCTGTCGGGCCGCCATAGTCCCGAGAGCCTTGGCGACCTGGTTGAGGAATGCGGCCATCTCGTCCCGGGCTATGAGGGATCCATGACGGCAGGGTTCGTGGAGGCGATCCGCAATTGCGGCCTCGAGGGGCCACCGTTCACGGTCATTTCGGGCGGCAAGGACGGCTAAAAGGGGCCCGCCCCCTCAATGAGCGGTCAGGGGTTATCGGCGAAGCGGCGAGCGCTCCGCAAGGTCGTTGCGAATGGTGGTCGCTGAGACTCCCCCTTCGCCCATCGCATGGCTGATCTGATCGAGCCCCAGGACGACGTCGCCGGCCGCATAAAGGCCCGGCACGCTGGTGCGCTGGTGGCTGTCTACGACCAGGCAGCCATCGTCCGTTGCCTTGGCGCCGAGATCGACCGCCAGCTCGGAATGAATCGTCGAGCCGAGGGCAGGATAGAGGCTAGCGAAAGTCTGCGTGCCGGCGGGCGTCGCGACCTCGATGGCGTTCTCGCCGAGCGCGAAGCTCGTGCAGGGCCCGTCCACGACCGCGATCCCGGCATCCCGCAGCGCCATTCTCTGCTCGTCGGATAGATCATGCGCGCCGGCCGGCGCAATCAGAGACAGGTCGCGTGAATAGCTGCGCAGGAAGATCGCCTCTTTCACCCCGCGCTCGCCAGTCCCCAGAACGCAGACGCGCCGATCGGTCACTTCAAAGCCGTCGCAGATCGGACAGTAACGCAGCAATCCCTGCTCGAGCGCCCGGGCGTGCATCGCCTCATCCATTGGGGGCCGATGGTTCGAAACGCCGGTGGCCAGCAGCACGGTCCGGCTCCTGAACGCGTTCGTTTCGCCATGGGCCACGAAATCGTCTCCGGCCCGCTCCAGCCGCGCGATCGAGGTCTGGGCGAGCGTCGCGCCATAGCGAAGAGCCTGCTCGCGCATGCGAGCAAGGAGGTCCGCCCCGGCAATACCCTCGGGAAAGCCGGCGTGATTACGGGTGAGGGGGATGAGGCCGGCCCGGCTGGCGCCAGCGTCGGCGATCGCGACCCGCAAATGGAAGCGGGCGAGATAGATTGCCGCCGTGAGGCCCGCAGGCCCACCTCCGATCACCAGACAATCCAGATGATCAGGTTCTGCGCGGCTGCCTCGCAAGGCTTCAGGATCGGGCATTGTGGCCAGCAGATTGCATGCAAATACCCCCAGGGGAAGGAAACGCCCAATCCTGTACCGGCGATCCGCGTGCCCGCTATAGGGGATGGGTTGCACAGGTCAACCATTCGTCCGCGGACCAGACCCGTCGCGGCGGCCAAGGCTTGCAAGTTCTTGCACCCGCGCCGCGCATGTACGAAGATGTAAGCCACCGGAAATAGCGGACGGAGTTGGTGCGGAACGAATGAGCGTCCTTCAGCGAAACAATGTGACCGTCTCTGGCAGCGGCCGTCGCACGATTGTATTTGCCCATGGCTTCGGGTGCGACCAACAGGCCTGGAAGGACGTCATTCCCGCCTTTTCGACCGAGTACCGGACGGTCGCCTTCGATCATGTCGGCGCGGGCCAGTCGGACCTTTCCGCCTTCGATCCAGAAAAATATGGCAGCCTGCACGGTTACAAGCGCGACATTCTGGAGGTTCTGGACGCACTCGACCTTTCCGACGTCATCGTTGCGGGTCATTCGGGCGCGGGGATGATGGGTATGCTTGCCGCGATCGAGCAGCCGGATCGCTTCGCCTCCCTCATCATGGTGTGTCCCTCGCCCTGCTATGTCGACGAGCCCGGCTACAAGGGCGGATTTTCGCGCCAGGACCTGGATGAACTGCTTGAGGTGATCGACAGCAACTTTCTCGGATGGGCGCGTGACGGATCACGCGCCATCATGGGCAATCCCGATGCCGTCAACGCTCTCGCCCATACATCGGACCGATCGCCTTAGAGTGTCATGTCGCCCTCAGCCGGATCTGACCCCATGTTGTGAATTTGGCGTGCATTTTGATGTAATAATATAGTAAAATTTCATATATTATGCGATCTTATAAATTTGATGTTGTTATGTCGTTCCGGATGTGACATGAAAAGCCTGCTCGGATGTTGTGACTTCGTTCGGGTGGGGTGGATGGCTGAGATGTCCGGCTTCTTGCATGCTTGTCCGCATTGAGATGAATGCCGGTTTGGGTGGTCCTGGCACCAAGGCGTGAGTCGCTGCATGCTATGGTGTCGGGATCATTTTCATGTGAGGCCGCTTTGATCTGAGGATGTCGCCTTGCCGGGGTGCGGATAGACCCGCGTGTCGCTTTTTCTTGCAGCCATCCTGTCTAATTTGCATGTATGCTCTTCTTTAAGAAACAGGCGGTTTGGACCGACGTGGATTCACTTGAAGATTTGCGCCACGACGATTGTCTTTCGTTGAGGTCGGGTGCTTCTTTGTTGCTGGTTACGCATGTGCCGCTCCGCATCGGCCCGCGCGGGCTCATGATCGATGACCAGACTGCGCGCGGAATCAGGCAATGGTGCCGATATTTCGACCGGATCAGCTTCTATGGCATTCTCGAACGGGATCCGCAGACAAGCGATAGCAGCACATATTGGGTGGAGCTGTCGCAGATCGTGCCTGATGGGCGCGCGCAGCTGTTTGCAATGCCATGGGCTTATGATGGTGCGCGGATGCTCCGACATATGGTGGCAGGGCGCAGGGAACTGCGGCAAGCCATTGCAGCGCACCGGCATCTTTGCTTCACCTTGGGTAGCGTGATTGGGGACTGGCCCGCAGTCGCAGCTTTTGAGGCGATCAGGCAGCAGCGTTCCTATGCGGCATGGATCGATCGCGTCGAGCCATTCATCATTCGCAACAAATTGGCAGATGCACCGGTCAAGCGGATGGTCGCGGAGTGCATGTTCCCCTTTACGCAAGGAGCGCTGCGCTACCTGTTGCGCAAAAGCCAAGTCGCGCTGCTCCAGGGGGGGGACACTTACGAATATTATGCGGCTGATGCGCCCGCGCCGCACTGCACTTATGATACGCATACAGATATTGCCGAGCAGATCGGCCTGGCGGCTCTTTCGAGGAAAATTGCGCATATTCTGGCACAGCCGCCACTGAAGATCGTCTATGTCGGACGTGCGGCTGGCATGAAGGGGCCGATGCAATGGCTTGATGCGCTCGAATTACTGCATCAGCGCGATGTTCCGTTCAGGGCCTCCTGGATCGGCGATGGCCCAGAGCTGGCCGCTATGCGCGCGCGTGTTGCTGCTTCGGGCCTTGAAAGCCTGGTGGAGCTTCCCGGATTTGAGGGGCGCCGCGAGATATTACTCGAACGAATGCGGCAAAGTGACCTATTGCTTTTTTGCCATCAAACGCCGGAATCAGCGCGTTGCCTGATTGAGGCGCTCGTATGTGGTTGTCCTGTTGTCGGCTATGGCTCTGCCTATCCGCAAGACCTGGTTTCCAAACGCGGCGGCGGGCTGTTTGTAGAACGCGGCGATTGCGTGCAACTCGCCGAACGGCTTGAGTATCTGCATCATGACCGACTTGCCCTGGCAAGGCTTGTCACCGAGGCGGCCTCGAGCGGCGAGCTCTATAATGAGGACGCTGTGTATGCGCATCGGGCGCAGCTGATGTTGCAGGCGTGATCGAGAGCGCTCCTTTGGGCAGGGATGTGGTTGCGCTGTGTTGGGCGTTGGTGATCCGCTTGGCCAGGTGGGGGGAAGGTCTATCAGGACGGGGGGCATCACCGCGGGTAAGGCGGCGCCGCGCTTCTGGCTTGCCAAATGCATGCTGTGATTGGAAAACGGCCCCATGATCCCTCCGCTCACGCAAGACCTCCTGATTTGCGCAATCCAGTCCGATCGCATGGTCGAGGCTGGAAGACGATATTTCCAGCAAGGGCGCGTATCGCATCTGCGGATCGATCAGCAATATGACGTCGCCTCGGCCCTGGTGCGCGGCAGCGGCGGGAACCATTATGTCGCGTCGGTCATCTTTGACGATGAGGAAGAATTTGACGGTTTGCCGGCGAGTGAATGTTCATGCCCGGTGGGGATGGGCTGCAAGCATGTTGCAGCGCTTCTCTTTGCCTTGCTGGCATCGGGATATGGGGAGAGGGAAGGGCAAGAACCACCTCGTCTGTTGATCCAGGCCAGGGACCAGCAGGCGCCCAGCCTCGCCGGTCCACTGGCCCAATGGCTCGACGCTGCGGTAGTGGATGATCTGGCTCTCATAGCCCGATATGAGGAGCTCTGTTTCAGTCTCGAGCCCGTCGCGCTCTTCAAGCAGGGCAAGCGCCCGCCCAAGGGCAGTCCGCTCCCGGTACTGCCCGAGCGATACAGGCTTGAAGTCCGCGCCTGGAGGCGATGGCCTGATGATGCGCACTGGCGACTGGCTCATCCATGGGACGTGCAACAGGGGCGTGCGAGCCTGAGGCCGGAGGCTGGGCGCCTCCTCTCGCGCATGACCCATGCTGTCGGAGGGGACTTCACGGCAAACCGTAGTCCTTCAGGAGCAAATGGCTGGAGCTGGCTATGGGAGGCCAGCGCTGAGGGGCTGCTGCGCTGGAAGGCCCCGGATGGTTCCGCTGTCACTGTGAGCCGGGAGCATGCCCAGTGCAGGCTGCGCTGGGAGATGCTGGCTGATGGCCGGCAGGTCGTCGGGCTCGAGAGGGAGGGATATGATCCGGCAGTGCACATGATATTTGCTGGCGATCCACCGGTCCTCCTTGAAGTGGCGGCGAGCAAGCTCACGCTCATTGATGCAGGTGCTCCGATGCTGGTCGGGCGCCTGCTCGCCATGCCGCCGGTCGGCGCCCACGAGATCCCGGCGCTCGCAGCCCGGTGGGGCTCTATTGCCCATGGCCTGATGCCTGCGCCGGAACTGGCATTGACGACCGCCTTATCCGACCTGACCCTGCGTCCGGTCTTGCGCTGCCTGGTCGACAAGGTGCCGCTCGCCGATCCGGGCTGGGGGTGGCGGCCGCGTTCGGCAACGCACAGCGTCGAGGTAGCCCGGCTCGAGTTCGACTATGGCGGGCACCGTGTTGGTCCCCAGCATGGCTCGACCCAAGTGATTGCAGGCGGGGCGGACGGGATCGTTCATATCATGCGCGACATCGCCGCTGAGCAGGCTGCCGTCGATCGCCTTGCGCAGACGTCGTTGGCGCCTCTTGCCCTGTCCGGGCGTTACGACGCCAAGCCCCCTCAAGGCTGGGACCATGGTTTCCCCGATGACGACCATGGGTCTGATCAGCGGTTCCGCGAATTCCTCGTGAACGATGCCCGGGCTTTGCGCGATGAGGGCTGGATTGTCGAATTCGCGCCCAAATGGCCGCACATGCTTGTCCAGGCCGAGGATGAGGCTTCCCAGACGCTGTCTATGGAGATTGTGCGGCCATCCTTGCCCAGCGGCAAGGGCAACGCGATCGACTGGTTCGATGTCGAACTGGCCGCGCAGATAGAGGGCGGGCGTCGGATCGATGTCCTGCCTGCGCTGCGCCGCCTGCTGGCGGGCGGCATCGAGGCAGTTCTCGAGCGCGACGATGAATATCGCATCGCGCTGCCTCTGGATGGTGGCGGCTTCACATCGCTTCGACTGGGTGCGGTGCGGCCCCTGATCGAGACGATCATGCGCATGGCGCTCATGGATCGCCATGCAACCACCTTAAGGCTGCGCCAGTATGATCTGGGGACCGTGCATGAACTGGCAAATGCCGGCATGCCATGGGCATCGAAGGACCGGCTGCATCGCCTTGCGGCTCGCCTGAACGCGCCTGGCCATGAAATGTTCGTAGCGCCTGCGGGTCTTGAGGCGCAGCTGCGCAGCTATCAGGCCATTGGCTGTGCATGGCTGGCGGCTCTGCGCGAAGCGGGGATGGGCGGCATTCTCGCGGACGATATGGGGCTGGGCAAGACGCTTCAGGCGATCGCGCATATCCTCGCCGTTCGCGCGACCAGCGGTACGCCGCGCCTCGTGCTCATTGTCGCGCCGACGTCCGTGCTGCCCAACTGGCAGGCGGAGATTGCGCGTTTCGCGCCGGGTCTGACCTGCCTGTTATGGCATGGCGCCGACCGTCGCGAGGTCCATGGCGATGACTTTGCGGAGTTCGATATCGTGCTGACCAGCTACGCGCTGCTCGCCCGCGACAAGGTGCTATTATCCGCACGCGATCTTGCCCTGCTCATTCTTGATGAAGCGCATGTGCTCAAAAATCCCAAAACCGCCGGGTTCAAGGCAGCCTCTGCGCTGCGCGCTGATCAGGTCGTCGCTTTGACCGGCACGCCGGTGGAAAACCGGCTTACCGACCTGTGGTCGCTCGCCAGCCTCACCAATCCCGGCCTGCTTGGCACCCATGATGATTTTCGTACGCGCTACCGCACGCCGATCGAGAAGCATGACGATCCGCTCGCCCGGACGGCGCTCACGCGCCGTATGCGACCGTTCATGCTGCGCCGTACCAAGGATGCAGTGGCGGCTGATCTTCCGCCCAAGACGATCATATCCGAGCGGATAAATCTCGCCGCTCCGCAGTTGCGGCTGTATGAAAGTCAGCGTCTCCTCATGCACAGGCGGGTGCGAGACGAGATCGACAGGGTCGGGCTGATGCGGTCACAGATCATATTGCTCGACGCGATGCTCAAATTGCGACAGATTTGCTGCGATCCTGCGCTGCTGCCATCGGGCCTTGGCGATGATGTGCCCTCGGCCAAACGCGAACGTCTGCTGGAAATGGTTCCCGAACTGGTCGAGGAGGGGCGCCGGATCATCATCTTCAGCCAATTCACTGCAATGCTTGATCGCATCGCCGGCGATCTTGACCAGGCCGGCATCACGTTCGAGCAATTGCGCGGCACGACCCGGGACCGCGCGCGACCGGTCCGACGCTTTCAGGAAGGCGGCACACCGATCATTCTTGTCAGCCTCAAGGCGGGCGGCGCTGGCGTCAACCTCACGACGGCCGATACGGTAATCCTTTACGACCCCTGGTGGAATCCGGCGGTCGAGGCGCAGGCCATAGACCGAGCCCACCGGATCGGTCAGTCAAAGCCTGTCTTCGTGCACCGACTTGTCGCGACCGGCACCATCGAGGAGAAGATCCTGGCACTTCAGGAAAGGAAGCAGGGACTTGCCGACATGCTGTGGGACGAGAAGGCGAGGGCTGGCTCGACCAGCCTGACCGATGCCGATATCGACTTCCTGCTCGGCTAGGTCGGATATCTGGGATGATGCGCTCAAGGGGCGTGTTTGCGCTGCCGGCTGCGATGAAGCCGAAGCTTGGGCTGGCCAGCAAGATCATGAGCCCCGATTCCATAGTTCGCTCTGAACGAACAGCCCCTCCATCAGCGCCTCCAACCCGATTTCAAGAACAGGCAAAATCAATGCCATGGGCATCCCAGCGACAATCTTCGTATCGTGGAATTTGGCGCCAAAGCGGATCGAGGGTTTGAGGAGGCGAAAGAGGCTGGCTTGGCTGGACTCTTGTCATGTGGGCTGGTCGAGTTGATCACTGGCGGACCGCGGGTGGTTTGTCCCCCGTGATTTTGCCTTACGGGACTTGAGGCCAGGGATAGCCAAGGTGCAGAACGGACCTAGTGGCGAGCCAGAACGCGAAGACCAGGGCGAGGCCGATCGTGAGCAGCGTGTCCTGACCAAGAAAGCTGGTTTCAAGACGCCGCTGCGTTCTTGCCAGGATTGCATAGCGAACCGCTTCGCTTGCAGGTAGCGCCAGCAGTGCGCCGGGCAATCCCTTGAGGGCAAAGCCGGCGGGAAGCAGCAGGGCCATCACGCCAAACCGGACCAGATTGGCAAGGCCCACATTTTGCGGCCTGCCGCGTCCAAATATCGTGGCTTCATTGAGCGAGGAGAGGATCGCGATCCAGGCGCCCCACAATAGCAGGCTCAGCATCCATCCGGCAGCCGCGTAGCGCTTTCCATAAAGAAGTATCACCGCCCAGTCCGACCAGGCCATCACGGTACCGATGCCCAAAAGGCCAAGCAGCAGGAAATTGCGGCGGGCCCGATCAAGCTCCCGCCGTGCCGGACTGCCCTGCGGTATGCCGCCCTCCTGGGCGGCTACGAACGGGAAGACGATCTGGAAGGCGAGGCGACCCGCCACGGTCCCGGGTAGATCGGCAATCGCCTTGGCGAGGCCATAGACGCCAAGTGTCGCTAGCGGAACCGCTCGCCCCAGGAAAAGGCGGTCGACATAGATGGCGGCATAAAGGGCCAGCGAGGAAAGCATGATCCATTTACTAAAATGGAAGATGTCGGGGGCATGTGTTTTCGAGAGAAGGAGCTGATGACGTGGGTGTGGCAGCATGTAGCTGAGCGCGGATCTCAGGCCGATCGAGAGCGGGATGGCCAGAATGGGTGCCCAGACGTTTCGCAACGTTACGGCAAGCAATATGGTAATGGCCAGTCCGCCAAGTTCCGAGCATAGCTCGAAGAGGTTTCTGGTCTTCACGTCCATCTGCTTGGCGAGGCTGAAGATCGACGTCGACATGAGCGCGTTGAGCAGCGGTGTAGCGCTCACGACATACAGAAGGCTCGCATCTATACGGTAGAAGTCGCCCAGCAAGGGGCTCAGCGCGACGCAGGCCAGCGATGCGAGCAGTCCCCTGAGGATCTGCATGGTCCAGACCGTGTTGAGAAAGTCCCTCTGGGCGCCATGGGGGCTGTGAACGACATTTTGTTCAAGCCCCAGATCGGTCAGCAGCTCGCTACCGGTCCTGATGGCCTGTGCAATCACCACGATCCCCAGGATTTCCGGACCCAGAAGCCGGGAAAGTATGATGTTACTGCCAAAGCGAATGCCTGCCGACGCTATGTAGGTTCCCATGGTCCACATGGATTTGCCCGTGATGGAGGCATGTGCGGCACGCATGGCAATGACATCCCCTTGGCTGCGCGGATGCGCGCCTTGAGCGCTCCTATGGCGCAATAACGCCAACGCCAACCGGCAATGGTAAATTATTTCGCCTGGATACTGGATTTTCCGGCGCACCGATCCCGATTGATCTTCTTGTGGCGAAGGCGCGGGCGACGGGATTGTTTCCATCAAATATCTATGCGTCGGCAGTAAATATCGCTACGATATCCGTCGATATGAAGGGTTACTCTTCCTGGCGAATTTCTATAGAAATAGCCGGGATGAGAATGGGGAGCATGCTGGAGCCGCGAATCGCGTGGGGATTATGGGTTGCAGAGCGATCATGTCGGATAGCTTCGACGCCGTTCTGGAATAGAAAGCGCATCATGTCTTGCTCTGTTGCAACCGTGCATATCAGTGAAAGTCTTCATTTCCCAATATGTGGAAATTATTTTCCTGGTCAAATGATCGCGTGAGATTTTGTGTATGTTCCGGTCAGCTGGAATATCTGTTCGGTGAATAGGTACGCAAGGCTGATCGCGCTGTTTGATCGGTGAACTATTGATCTTGTGATGTCACAAGTGTTGAGACCGGGCCAGATCTGGCGGCGACACGGTCTGGAGGGGGTGGGGTGACGGTTACAGTTGGCATCAAGGCACTCAACGAGGCGAAGCATATCGCAGCTGCCATTCGCAGCGCGCTGGTTGCCGTCGAGCCATTTGGTGGTGAGGTCGTGCTGGCAGACAGCGGTTCAAGTGATGCGACACTCGATATCGCGCGATCCTTTCCCCAGGTCCGCATCGTGCAATTGGCGGATGTCTCGCAGCGTTGCTGTGGGGCCGGTGCGCAACTGGCCTTTCAGGCGGCCAATATGCCCTATTTCTATCTGCTCGACGGCGACATGATACTCGACCCTGACTTTCTCGCCCATGGCATGGCTTTTCTCGAGGGCCATCGAGAATATGCGGCCGTTGGCGGACGTGTGCGCGAGGTTGAAACCGCAAATCTCGAATTCGCGCTGCGGGCTCAGCAGATCGCCAAGGCTGATGCCCGGCGAGAGGGCCAGCTGGTTGATGTCGACCGGCTCGATTGCGGCGGGCTCTATCGCGCAAGTGCGATTCATGGCCTGGGTTATTTTGCCGACCGCAATCTTCACGCCTTTGAGGAGTTCGAGCTTGGCGCGCGCCTTGTCGCTGCCAATTGGAAGCTGGCGCGGATCGACGTGCCGGCGGTCGATCATTTTGGCCATGATCTCGATAATATGGCTCTGCTGGTCCGCAGGATGCGATCGGGCTATACCGGGGCGACGGGCGAGGTGATGCGTGCCGGGCTTGCAGGCGATCACTGGGCGGTCGTCGCGCGACGTTTTGCCCATCTGCGCCATGGCCTGATCGTCATCATCTGGTGGGGCCTCCTTTTGGCGACATTGCTCACCGGGCACATGGCGGGGGCGGGCGTGCTCCTGCTGGTGCCGCTTGCCTTTTTGTGGTGGCGGCGAAAGCGTCTGAGCCTGGCGGTCTATTCCTATCTCAACTGGAATGTGACCGCGATCGGGCTCTTGCAGGGATTGTTGCGCAAGCGAACGCCGCCTGATCGCCCCCTGGCCATGACCATGCTCAAGGAGGCGCGCGCTCCTGAGGGTATAGAGGCGTGAGCGAGGGCAATCTCATCGGCCCCGGGCACAGCGCCGATGCGCTGGCCGGCAGCCGTGAGATCGTGACGCTGGGCGTGCGGCGGGCAGGGGGCGCAAGACTGCTGCTCGTAGATCCATCCGCCGACTATCGCGACGTCCATTATCGGCGCGACTTTTCCGGGCTGGAACTTGGCTCGGGGCGAGGGCAAATGCTCGATGAACTGGCATGCCTTGCGCCCACGCTCACGGATATTGCAATATTGTGCCAGTCAAACTGGTCGTACAGGCTGCGCTTGCCCAGCGGCGTCCTCCTGATAGGCGAGCCGCGCGGCAATTGGCATGGACACATGGCCGAGCAGGTCATCGCGCAATTCTCGCCGACGCATATGGTCCTTCAGGGGGAGTTTACCCAGATGCTTGCAGCAGGCGCGCGGCACGGGCTTGCCGTGGCTTGCGTGCTTGATGAGTGGCCGCAACATTATCATCGGCTCGGGCGGCGGCTTGAACATCGGCTGAGCGAGGATCATGTCTCCCTTGTGGCGAACAGTACCGCCGCTGGTGTGGCGCTGCTCGAGGCACAGGGCGTGCCGGCGCACAAGCTGGTCACCTGGACCTACCGTCATGCCGCGCCGCGCCAGGTCTGCCCGCGCAAGGCAGGGCCTGCCGGCGTCGAGGCGCGGCTCCTTTTCGTTGGTGACATTTCCTTTGAAACAGGTGTGGCCGATCTCATTCGGGCGATGTGGCTGCTGGAGGGCAGGCTGACCTGTCGACTTGATGTCGTGGGGACGGGGCAGATAGCGCAAATGAAGCAATTTGCGACCCGCCTTGGCCTCCTGCGTCATGTCAGGTTCAAGGGCGCCGTGGCCAATGGCGAGATTGCGGCCATGATGCGCGGCGCCGATGCCATCGTCCTTCCTCATCGTTCCGTTCTGCGGCAGTCGTGCGTGCTGACCCTGAGGGAAGCCTTCCTCTCACGAACGCCGATCCTTGCGTCCGATCATCCCCTCCTGGCCTGCCAGCTGGTCAACGGTGAAACCGGGCTGCTCTTCCAGGCGGGCCGACCCGGGGCGCTCAGCGAGGCAATAGACCGATTATTTTCTGATCAGCTTCTTTATGCGCGCCTGTCGCGCAATGCGATGGATGGACTGTCATGCCATGATCGTTCGGTTGCCTGGGGTGACATGCTGGGCGCCTGGATACAGCGCGACTGGCCGTCTTGCTGAGGGCCTCCTTTTCTGCTCGAAATCTTTCATTTGGAAGACAAGGCAAATAAGCGATATTGTTGCAATTCAAGGATATGCTTGACGATGGCTGCCCGAGCGACAAGAGAGAGACGATGATGACGCGCGATCAGGTGATCAACAAGCTGATGGACGTGTTGGCTGACACGTTCGATAATGATGATGTCATATATCGTGACGATCTTACAGCCGATGACGTCGTTGGATGGGACAGTTTGAGCAATATTCGCTTCATGGTTGCGGTGGAGCAGGAATTTGGCCGGTCCATTGCCATCGGGCAGTGGCAGTCGCTCGAGAAGATCGGTGACCTTGTCGATCTGCTGATGGCGGGTTGACGATATTTTGCCCAGGCGTGGGCCTGGCGTCGAGGCGGGGCGGGAATGGCGTTCAACAGTTACGGCTTCTTGCTGGCCTTTCTTCCGCTGACGGTCGCGCTCTACTGGGGCGTGGCCCGCCTCATTCCGGGGCGCGGTCGGCTATTCGTCCTTATCCTTGCTTCGCTTTTCTTCTATATTCTGGCCGCACGCGCAGCTTTGCTGCTCTTGACGGTTTCGATGCTGTTCAATTTTCTCGTGTCGCGCCTCATCCTGGGCGCGGGGCCTCGCCTTGCCCGAATGTGGCTTTTCGGCGGCGTCGCGGGCAATATAGCGCTCCTGCTCTATTTCAAATATATGGGCTTCTTCCTTGCCAATGTCGGGCTATCTGCCCAGCAGGGAAGTTTTTCAGGCATCATCCTGCCGCTGGGCATTTCCTTTTACAGCTTCCAGCAGATCGCCTTTCTTGTGGATACAGGGCGGGGACGTTTGGGCGCGGCGCATCCGCTGACCTATGCCGCATCGATATTATTCTTCCCCACGATCCTTTCAGGGCCGATTACCTATTATCGCGAATTCGCGCCCCAAGCTGAGGAGGCGCCTGAGCGTAGGTCGATGGGGATGCATGTCAGCGTGGGTCTCATTTTCGTGGCGATCGGTCTCTTCAAGAAGGTGGTGATCGGCGACAGCCTGGCCCTGTGGGTCGACCCGCTCTTTGCCGCCAGCGCTCAGGGCAAGGCGGTCAGTCCTCTTGTCGCCTGGACCATGGTGTCAGCCTATCTCCTGCAGCTTTACTTCGATTTTTCGGGCTATTCTGACATGGCGGCGGGCTGCGCGCGCATGTTCGGGCTACGATTGCCGCTCAATTTCTTCTCGCCGCTGCGCGTCACGAGCATCATCGACTGGTGGCGGCGCTGGCATATGAGCCTGGGGCGTTTCGTTGGGGATTATATCTTCACGCCGCTCGCGCTTCCGCTGACGCGTTTTGCCATGCGCCGCCGGCTGGGTCGATGGCCGACCCATATTCTGGCCGTCCTCGTGCCGACATTCGTGTCGATGTTCGTCATTGGCGCCTGGCATGGCGGCAACTGGACCTTCATCGTCTTTGGACTCCTCCATGCCACCTATATGGTGGTGGCCGAGAGCTGGCGGCTGGCTCGTCGCAAGAAGGGGCGCAAGCCTGCCGGCGCCGCGGCGCGCCTTGGGGGAAATCTCGCCACTCTCCTTGCCGTGCTGGTGGCGCTCATCCCGTTCCGGTCTGCCGACATGACGACGAGCGTGGCATTGTGGCGCGCAATGGTCGGCATGGGCGCGCAGGCGGGCGAGCCGCACTGGGGGGCGTTGCCAGGGCTGGGCGGCGCTGGGCTGGCGGTCATGATGGCGAGCGCTGCCGCTATCATTTTCCTGCTGCCCAACAGCGCCCAGTTCCTCGACCGTTACGCGCCATCGCTCGATTGGCGCAGCTGGAAGGGGAAGGCGCGACCACTTCTCGCTTTCACTTTTTCGCCGGGCATCGGTTGGGGGCTTGCCCTTGGTGTCATGGCATTTTTGGGCCTTGCCTTCATTGCTCGGGGTGCAGGAGGCTTTCTCTATGTCGGCTATTGAGGAAGGCGGTAAGGCGAGTGGCGAGGCAGGCCTGGGGCGGCTGTGGATCGGCCTCCTGCTGGGCATGGCTGTTGGCCTGGCATGTTGTGCCATGTTCCCTTTTTCGCCTTATATTGCCTGGCAACAGTCCTCCGGCACACAGATGTTCCACAGTCGCTGGATCTTCGAGCGGCTCCATCATGACCCAACGCCCATCGATGTCGCGCTTATCGGCTCGTCCAAGATCGAGGCGGGCATAAGCCCGACCGTGATGGAGGAGGCTTTGGAGGCGAAGCTTGGATATCGTCCCCATGTCGCCAATCTCGCCATTGTCATGCCTGGCCGAGACTTTGCCGACAAGATCATGGAGGAGCTGCTTGCCACTCATCCAGAGGTGCGTCTTGTCGTCCTTTCCAATGATGGCGACGTCACCAATTCGCACCCGATGTTCCGGCAGACGGCGCGTCTTGGCGAATTGCTCGAAGCGCCATTATTGGTCAATCTGCAATATGGAACCAACCTTCTGGCATGGCCCTATCGCGCGATCGCCAATTTCGCCCAGCAACGGCGGCCGCAATGGTTTGGCGTCGCAAGCGCCTTTGCGCCCTCCCATTATGAGGGCTGCGCGCTTGATCGGACCCTGGGCTACAGGCTTGCAAGTGGCGAAATGGTGAACGGAGACCAGTCCAGGAGCAAGGCGCAGCTTCTTGCCATGAGCCGCGCCGCAATCGGGCGGCAGAAGGCGGGACTTGCCATGCTGGCCTTCCTGCCGGATGAAGCGCGACTGGCGATCGATCGCCACTATGTCGCCTCGATGGCGACCAGGGCCCGGCGGGCGCGCGTCGACATAGTCTTTCTTTCATTGCCTTTCTTCGGGCCGCTTCAGCCGGTCGGGGCCCTTGATGCCTACAGGCAGTGGGGGACGAATATTGCCCTTCCCGCCCTGGCGAGCGAGCCCTCCTTTTATCAGAGTGCGGCCCATCTCAACCGCAGAGGCGCGATCGTCGCTTCCCGCCTGAGTGGAGAGGCGATATCACCCTATCTTGGCAGGAATGACCGGGGCGGGCTCGGTCCGGCCTGGCCTGGGCAAGGGGACGGCCGACCAGGGCGGCGTCCAGCCTGGCCAAGGCAATCGGATCATAATGGGCATTCGGATCACGATGGGCAATCGGATCATAATGGGCGACCGGGTTGGAGGGAATGTGATGACCTGGTTGCACGATAGGCAGGCGCTTGTCCCCGCGCGCCATATATGCCCCATGCGTCTTGGCGCGCGCATCGCGCTTGTCGTGCGCGCCCGGCCGGCTGCTTCGAGGGGGAAGGACGCGATTGCGCGGGGTGAGCGCTCTCGATGGCCCCTGCCGAATGATGGCATTTGGGCGGCGTGGATGGGGAGCCATCATGCATGCAGTTGTGCGGCAGGCTGGAATGGAACAGTCCGAGGCATGATAGGCCAAAGGGGGCGATATGCGGATTGAAGGGCGGGACGTGCCATGAACGAGAGGGCAAGCCTGATGGCGCCAGGCGTCGCTGGCAGTCGCAGCCGACCGTCCAACGCCATAGCCGGCTGGCTTGGCGCCAATGCGCGCCAGAGAATGGCAACCGCCATGGTGGCGCTGGTCGGACTGATGCTGGTTTCGATGGTCACGGTCTCGTTCCAGGGCGTCGATGCCGCCGCTGAAAGCGAGCAGGGGGATGTCGTGCGGCAGATCCTCCTTGGAGGGCTTTTCATAGTCTTCCTGCTGGTGGCGGGCCCAACGCCGCCTGCCCTGGGGTCAGGCAGCAGGCGGGCAGGGGGGCTGCCACTGCCTTTCTCGATGATCATTTTCCTGGGCTATTGCCTGATCAGCGTCAGCTGGGCGATCGCGCCTCTGGTCTCGCTGCGGCGTCTGGGGCTGACGGTGATCGTGATCTGGATGATCTTTCGGGCCGTTGGCGAGCTTGGCTATGGGCGAACGGTCAAGCTCATACGCTGGACCCTGCTCGGGGTCATGGTGGCGAATTTCATTTCCCTCCTCATTCCGGGCGTGGGTCTCCAGCCTGATACGCCCGGCGGCGATCCGGGCGTGGTGGGTGATTGGCGTGGTCTGCAGCCGCACAAGAATATCGGCGGCGCGGTCTGCGCCTTCACCATGATCTTCTTTCTTTTCGACCGGCGGAGCATCTCGACCTACATTCTAGTGCCCGTGCTGATGGCATGCGCGCTCTTCCTCTATTTCAGCCATTCCAAGACATCCGAAGGCGTACTTCTGGTCGCCCTCCTGTCGGGATGGCTCATTCGCCCCTACAGCGCTGATTATCGCGCTCTGCTCGCGCCGGCGCTCGTCATCGGCGCTGGACTCGCGCTTCAATTGGGGACGCTTTATCTTGGCGATCTCAGTGTGATGATGGCCGACCCTTCGGCGCTGTCGGGACGATCCCAGATCTGGCCGCTGCTCCTGACCTATGCCAGTGAGCATCCGCTCAAGGGGGCAGGCTTTGGATCCTTCTGGCAGATCGGGGATGATAGCCCGATCTACAGCTTCACCGACGGCTGGATCGCCCAATATGCGGGCCATGGCCATAATGGTTTTCTCGATCTTCTGGTAACGCTCGGCGTCCCCGGGCTCCTGCTTGGGGTCCTGGCTCTGATCGTCTGGCCGCTCATGCGGCTGCTCCTGAGCCTTTCCATACCCAAGGGCAGGCGATCGCTTCTGCTGGCACTGCTGATCTTCTGCATCGGCCATAATGTCACCGAGACCAGCCTGATGGACCGCGCGGCGGTCGTGCAGATATTCCTTGTCCTGGCGATCGCGCTCATCTTCGAGCAATCCTCGCTCAGTGATGGTGCCCATCACCGGCTCAAGCGGCGCTGGCTGGCGATCACGCGGCGGCGCTCGCGCTCAGACATGGTGGGGTCAGGAAGAACGGGGCCTGGCAAGACGGCGGTGCCAAGGAGAGCGGGCGGGCACATGACAATGCGCCCACCCGCCCGGACGGATGGGCGCTCGCGTGCCCATGCGCGGAAATAGCGCGTGGCGGTGAATGCCGAATTGATGGCGCGCCTGTCTCGCTATGGCATAGCGGCGCTTGGACCGCTTAGCGTCGCAGCCTCCCAATTCCTTCTCTCCTTCATCCTGCTGCGCCAGCTCGATGTCGCAGATTTCGGACGCTTTGCGTTCCTGCTGATCGTCTCGCAATTTTCAACCAGTCTTTGGAGCGCCCTTTTTACAGCGCCGCTGCTGGTCGCCGCGGCGCGATCGGGCACGGCGAGGAATATGGCCGATATAAGGGCGCTGGCCGCGTCCAGCAGCCTGGCTCTTTTGCCTGGCACATTCCTCTTTGCCGGCCTCACGCACCGCCTTGGCGGGGATTGGGGCGCGGCGGCGCTGTTTGGCATGTGGAGCGCGGTGGCGCTGCTGCGTCATTTCCTGCGCGCCTGGTTCCTGGCCCATCAGCGCCCCCTTCTCACTATGGCCTCGGATCTTTCCTATGCTCTCGCCCTCCAGGTGGCGCTGGTGATCGCGATGGCGATCCATGGTCCCGACTTTCGCCAGACGGGCATGCTTCTTCTTGCAGCCGCTTCATGCGGCCTGCTCCCCTTTCTCACTCGCCTTGCCGGTGTGCGGACGGTCCGGTTCCGGCTCGGCGATATTGCTGGCTATCGGCCTATCTGGCAACGAGACGGGCGCTGGTCGCTCATCGGGGTGATCGCGACGGAATTGACGGTCAATAGCCAGAGCTATCTCGTGACCATGTTGAGCGGCGCCAAGGCCTTTGCACCGATCGCGGCGACCGCGCTTCTCGTGCGGCCCGTTACCGTGGCGATCAATGCCCTTGGCGAATTTGAACGGGCGCGCTTTGCCCATGGACTGGAGGAGGGGAAGCCTGCCGAGGTGCAAAAGGCCAGAGGGCAATTGCGTAGCACGCTGCTGCTTGCCTGGCTTGCAACGCTCATCCTTGCCGCACTGCTGCTGCATCTCGCCCCGGATTTTCTGTTCCATGGCAAATTTGCCGGTCCGGTGCTCTGGACGGGCGCAGCCCTGTGGTTCGCGGTCATATTTGCGCGCGCATTCCACGGGCCCGACGATGCCGTGCTGCTTGCCATGGGCCAGTTCCGGCGGCTTGCGCGATTGAGCAGCATCACCGCCATTCTCTCCCTGCTGGCGGTTGCCGGGCTGATCATGTTGGCAGGCCCCTTATGGTCGATTGCGGGCATTGCGATCGGTGAGGGGGTTTTCGCGCTGTTCCTGTACAAGGAAGCCGGCGCCCGATTGAAGTGGCAGCTCCAGTCACGTTCATTTTCGGGACCAGCCAGCGACGCGACCATGGCCCTGGTCACGGCAAGAAGGGATTGAGGCGCATGGGCAAGAACAGGCATGGGTAGGGACTGGGCAGAACAGCGCGCACACGCCGCGCCATCGACCGTTGAGAAAGGCGAGGCCATGGGCAAAATTCCCCTTGATGAGGCGGAAGCCGGCAAAGAAGCGGGGCCTGGCAATGGAACCGAACGCGGCGATCCGGGCAGGTCGGGCAATCTGGCTGATGCCGGCGCGAGCGGCCTTGCTCTTCCCCCTGCTATCGAAACGCAGATGATCGGGGGGCTTGCGATCGCCAGAATGACCCGGCTTGACCTTGCCCGGCTGATGGCGCGCGATGCGGTTGCGGCAAGAGCGGGGGATCTCAAATTGCCTCGGTTCGTGACCTCTGCCAACGGGAGCATTGTGGCCGCCTATCATTCCGACGCCGGGTTGCGCGCGGCAATGGACCAGGCCGATCTCATCGATGCCGATGGCATGCCGCTGGTATTTGCAAGCCGGATATTCAGCAAGACGCCGCTGGTCGAACGGGCCGCAACCACCGACTTCCTGCTCGATGCCGCCGCGCTGGCGGCAAGGGAGGGGATCAGCTTCTATTTCCTGGGCGGGCGGCCAGGGGTCGCGGCAAGGGCGGCCGAGCATTTGCGCAGCCGCTTCCCCGATCTCAAGATTGCCGGCGTGCGCCATGGCTATTTCACGGATGCCGAGGAGCCCATGATCATCAGCGCCATAGCCCGATCGGGCGCGCAGATACTCTGGGTCGGCATGGGCACCCCGCGCCAGGAGATATTTGCCGCCAGGGTGCGCGAGGCGCTGCCGGGGCTCGCCTGGATCAGGACCTGTGGCGGGCTCTTCGACCATTATGGCGGCGGCGTGTCGCGAGCGCCCTACTGGATGCAGCGACTGGGGCTCGAATGGCTCTACCGGGCGGCGCGAGAACCTGTTCGCCTGGGCTGGCGCTATCTTGTGACGAGCCCGCTGGCGCTTTATCATCTTGCCACCAAGACCCGCGGCTGACGCGATATCCACATAATCGAACATCAAAAGGGGGATCATGCAGAAGGATCGCAGCGCAATCCGTTATGAGCAGTTCGCCAGACCTCGCTCGAACAACAGGAAATGGGCGGGCATGGGTGCCGCTTTCTCCTTCCTCGCGCTGGCAGGGGCTGGAGCCTATTTTCTGCTGGGCGAGGAAAGTGCAGCGCACGGACCGCCGCCCGCCCTCTCGAGGGCCGGGGGTCCGATCGCGAACGAAGCCTATCAGTGGAAAGCCGTCGCGATCGGGGCTGGCGGGTTCATCACCGGCCTGTCGCAGGATCCCTCGGGCAAGACGATGGTGGTGCGCACCGACGTCTATGGCGCCTATATTTGGGACGCGAAGGGTGATCGCTGGCAGCAACTGCTCACTGCCCCGGCCATGCCGCAGGTTGATCGCGTTCAGGACGGCATCGCGCAGGGTGTCTATGAAATCGCGGTCGCGCCCTCGAGCCCGGATCGCATCTACATGGCGATCAAGGGACGTGTGTATCGGACCGATGATGGGGGCAGGAACTGGACATTGCCGTCCATGCCTGAGCCTCTTGGATGGGACGCAAACAGCGCCTACCGGACGCAAGGCCCCTATCTTGCCGTCGATCCGGTCAATCCGGACCTGGTATTTCTCGGCTCGCCTTTTGACGGGCTGTGGCGCTCGGCCGATGGCGGGGCGCACTGGACGCGTGTTTCCTCCATTCCCGTTGGCGTGGATCGCTCGGACGCCCCTGGCCTTCAGATGCCCGGGACCATGATCTGGTTCGAGCAGGCCCTTGGCGGCAGGGCGAGCGGCCGGATATTTTCCCAAGTCTCGGGGCGCGGCGTCTATGTCTCGAGCGACAAGGGGCTCAGTTTCACGCCGCTCTCCAGCGGGACTGCCCATCCGATGACGATCCGCCGGGCCGTCTTCGACCGCAATGGTGTCTTCTTTTGCGTGGACGAGAAGAGTCAGGCGATCTGGGCCTATGAAAAGGGCAGCTGGCGCAACGTCTCCGAGCAGGCCGGCCTGCCGCCCATGGGCTTTGTCGCGATCGCGGCCAGCCCGTCCGCCGATCAGCTCGTGGTGTTCGATGGAAGCGGGGCGGGCTATCAGTCGTCCGATGGCGGCCGGACATGGGGCAGCCTGTCGCACACGGCGCGCGCGGGCGAGAAGGACCCGCCATGGCTCAGGATCGCGGATCAGTCCTTCTTTGCAACCGCCGATATCCGTTTCGACGCAAAGGTCCCCAATCGTCTCTGGGTTGCCGCAGGCATGGGCGTTTTTCACGCCGACCTGCCGCCCGGCAGCGTCGTTGCCCAGTGGGAAAGCCAGAGCCGCGGGATCGAGGAACTGGTCGCAAATGACGTGGTCCAGGCGCCGGGCCAGTCACCCGCCTTTGCTGCCTGGGATTTTGGCATCCACGTCAAGGATGATCTCAACGCCTATTCGACCGGCTATGGCCCGCGTGAGCGTGTGCTGATCGCAGCGCAGCAGCTTGACTGGAGCCCGGCCGATCCCAGGTTCATGGTCACCAATGCAAGCGATACGCGGCTTTCCTGCTGCTGGCAGGATGGCAATGCCGTGCTGGCGGGGACCAGCAAGGATGGGGGGCGCAGCTGGCGCAAATTTGCGAGCCTGCCGGTGCCGCCGGGGACCAAGGAGGACGACGCTTGGCGTATGTCCTTTGGCACGATCGCAGTGTCGGCGAGCGATCCCAAGAATATCGTCTGGGCGCCGGCCTTCAACCGGCAGCCATTCGTGACAGGCGACCAGGGCGCAAGCTGGCGGCCCGTCAACCTTCCCGGCGCGGTTGGTGACACGCCAGGCTCGTTCAAGGAGTTTTACTACCAGCGAAAGACCTTGGCCGCAGACAAGGTGAAGGGTGGGACCTTCTATCTTTATCATAGCGGCGAGGCGCCCAACGTGCTTCTGGCAGGCCTGTGGCGCTCGCGCGATGCCGGCGAGAGCTGGCAGAAGGTCTTTGGCGGCGAAATCTCGCCACAAAGCAATTATGCCGCCAAGTTACGGGCAGTGCCCGGCAAGGAGGGGCATCTCTTTTTCACCAGCGGTCATTCGACCGCGTCCGACACGAGATTGCGGCGCAGCCTCGATGGCGGCGCGCACTGGAGCATATTGGAGACGGTCGACCGGGTCGATGATGTTGCCTTTGGCAAGGCGGCGCCCGGCGCTGCCTATCCAACCATATTCCTGTCGGGGCGTGTGGGCGGCATCTATGGTATCTGGCGATCGGTTGATGACACGAAGGGCTGGCAGCGTCTTGTCGATTTTCCAGCGGGCACGCTCGATCAGGTAACTGTTATGGCCGGCGATCCGGATATATTTGGTCGTGTCTATCTTGGATATAAGGGGTCAGGGTGGATCTGGGGCGAGCCTGCCCCCTGCAAGCCAGCGCCGCTCGCCAGCCTTGAGCCGCGCCAATGCTCGAAAGTGGGAGGCTAGGGGGCGGCATGCGCCCTTCTGGATTTGCGCTGGAGCCGGGGCAGCCTGATGCGGGCGGCAATGGCAAGTCCATGTCGCCCGCCGCGGCGCCGCGCCGCAAGGATATTGAGGGCCTGCGCGCCATCGGCATGGCTCTTGTGGTCATATGTCATATCTGGGTCGGCAAGGTGTCGGGCGGGGTCGATGTCTTCTTCGTCATCTCCGCCTATCTGCTCACAGGCTCCCTGCTTTCCCGGATGGATGAAAAGGGGCGGGTGGACTGTTTCGCCTTCTGGGGGCGGATTGTCCTGCGCATCTGCCCGGCAGCCTTCACCATATTGTTCCTGACATTGCTTACCGGGCTGTTCGTCCAGCCTATCTCGCTCTGGCGCAGCTTCGCGCTCCATGGCTGGATGTCGCTCCTTCAGCTGGAAAATCTCCAGCTCTTGCGGGAGTCGACCGATTATCTCGCGCGCGGTCAGCCTGCGAGCCCGTTCCAGCAATATTGGGCGCTGTCGACCCAGATGCAATTCTACGCCTTTCTGCCGCTCTGGCTGGTGCTGGTGGGGAAATGCGCGCGCCTAGCCGGCAGGCGCGGCGATGACCGGCGGTTTCTGGCATGCGCCAGCCTCCTGCTTGGCCTCTTCTCCTTTGCCTTTGCACTCTGGGTCCTCGCCAAGAATCCCGCGCCACATTATTTCAATCCCGCCGCGCGGCTTTGGGAATTCATGGTGGGCAGCATCTGTGCCTGTCTTGGCGTCCATGCCCAATGGACGGGCAGATGGGCTGCTGCGTCCCGCACGGCGGGCCTCCTCCTCATCCTGTCATGCGTCTGGATCGTGCCGGGTGACGCACCATTTCCAGGCGTTGCGGCGCTCGTGCCCGTCATGGGCGCCGCCCTGGTTCTGATGGCAGGCACAGAAGGCGTGCGCCCCTCGCTGGCATCGCGCCTGCTTGAGCTGCCCTTGCTGCAGCAACTGGCGCGACTATCCTTTGCCTTCTACCTTGCCCATTGGCCGATCCTCGTTGCCGTGCAGGAACTGGCGCGAACGACGCGACTTGGGCCAACATTGGGCGGCTGCGTCATCCTCCTGGCCTTGCTTGCCGCAGCGCTGATCAACATGCTGGTCGAGCGGCCGATGCAGCGCTGGACGGGGCGATGGCATTCCGCAGGGGCTGCGCGAGATGCGACGGTTGGTCATTCATCTGCGGGCAAGGTGAGGGCAGGGTGGCTGTTCCAGCGCTTCGCGCTGCCTGCGCGGCCGTTCCTGGCAGGCCTCGTCATGGCTTTGCCCTCGGCGGTCTTCCTGCTCTCATGGCAGGCGCATTTCGGGGCAATCGCAGCGGACTATGCGGCCCATCATGTCGTGCCCACGATCATGGGACCGATCGACGAGACGAGCGAGCCGCTTCCTGCCGACATTGACCGCCAGTTGATTGCCGTCAAGGGCATGTTACCGGCGCTCTACTCCAATGGCTGCGATACCGGTTCCCATTCCGACAAGGTCGTGCTGTGCAGCTTTGGCAGCAAGGATCCGCGCGCCTATAGTCTGCTGCTTATCGGAGGCTCCCATTCCACCCAATGGTTTCCGGCGCTCGAACGGATCGCAAAGGAGCGCAACTGGCGGCTGATGACGATCACCAAAAGTGCCTGTCCGATCGATGGGACCTATATCGGGCCCAGAAGTGCCGGTGGGCAGGCGGAGGCCTGTCGGCGCTGGGCGCGCGAAGCCGTTGATCGCGCTATTGCGCTCAGGCCCGATCTGGTGATCACGACCGCGACCCGGCCAGGGTCTGGAAACCGCGGGGAGGTTGTGCCCGAGGGCTTTGTGCAGGTCTGGCGGCGCCTGGTCGCCGGGGGAGCCAAGGTTCTTGCGATCCGGGACAATCCGCGGACCGAATCCTATGGTGTGCCCGAATGCATCGATCGCAATCGTGATGCGCCGCAGCGCTGTGATATGCGGCGTTCAGATCATTTCGGGCCTGATGCGGTGCTCGATCGTGTGCGCAACGAACCGGGCGTGCGCCTCTGGGATACCGTTTCCCTGTTCTGCGGCGCGACACGTTGTCCTGTGATCCGCAATGGAATTATCATTTATAATGACAATAGTCACCTTTCCATCGTTTTTGCGAATGCAGTTTTCCGTGAAATTATTATTTTCGAACTCAATCAACAATTGCGGTAAACCTGATAATTCTCTGCATAAAATTATTCAATCAATTGATATATATTATGTATAAATATACTAATTACGCAATTGGCACGTTATATTTTAATATATAATTGAATTTGCGAATTAAACTATTTGATTTGTGATTAAAATATCTCATTGATAGTGCAATTCCATTGTCATTTCCGCGCGTCAGGAAAGGGTCCTTTGCCCGATCC